>JAEWQS010000184.1 GCA_023399095.1 Bacillota bacterium | reverse complement strand
GAATACGACGCAAATACAAACGCCAATATCTATGGATTATACGACATCAATCAAGAGCGCACAGCCGAGCTAGCCAAGCAATATGGTGCAAAGGCATTCGGCTCGTATCAAGAGCTGCTCGCAGACCCGGCTATCGACGCAGTGAGTGTATGCACGGCCAACAGCGCGCACTGTGAAGTGACGGTGGCCGCTTTGAAAGCGGGCAAGCATGTGTTATGCGAAAAGCCCATGGCCATCACGCTGGAAGAATGCGAGCTTATGGTCAAAACAGCGCGTGAAACAGGCAAATTTCTGATGATCGGGCACAATCAGCGCCTCGCCAAAGCACATGCACGTGCATCCGAGCTCATCAAAAAAGGTGAAATCGGACGCATCGTCACCTTCCGCACCACCTTCGGCCACGGCGGGCCGGAAACATGGACGATCGATCCGGGTAAAAACATTTGGTTCTTCGATAAGAAGCAGGCTGTTTTCGGTGCGATGGCGGATCTTGGCATTCACAAAACTGATCTGATACAGTTCTTGACGGGTCAGCACGTGGTCGAGGTGTTCGCTTATGTGGGCACGCTGGATAAGAAGGACGCGACAGGTCAGCCCATCTCTGTGGACGACAACGCGATCTGCACATACCGCATGTCGGGCGGCACAGTGGGCACAATGACCGCGAGCTGGACGTATTATGGCGCAGAGGACAACTCGACAGTGCTCTATGGCACGGAAGGCATCATGCGTATCTACGACGACCCCACTTACTCGATTGTGGTCATCAAAAAGAACGGTGAGCGCATTTATCACAACATCGACCAGATACAAACGAACGACAATCAGACAAGTTCGGGCGTCATCGACCTTTGGATGGAATCACTCACGACGAATACAGCGCCTGAGATATCCGGCGAAGAAGCTTTAAACGCCATGCGTGCCGTCTTCGCGTGTGTGGAAAGCGCCGAGACAGGCCGCCGCATCACTTTAAAATAGCTTTACTTTAGTTGTTTGCCGAAATAATAGGGATGAGAAGGGCTTGCCGAAAGGCATGCCCTTCTTCTTTGTTTGAATCGCAGCAACCCCGTTTTATATCAGACAAGGTTCCTGTCAGCCGATATCCAGCACGCGGCTTAAAGCCAGCGCCGCGTATTTAGCGGCATTTTTAGCCTGTTCCAACGAATTTGCGTTGTGTCCCACCTCGATAAGCAGACACATATCCGATACCTGTTGGTTATAACGACCCGTTTTGACGCGAATGGGACGGGTAAAGCCTTTCTGGATTTTCTCCAGCTCATCGGTTACAGCAAGCGCCAGCTTGTAATTGGATTCGTAGTTGGGCTTATCGTTATATTTCTCGCCCGTCCCCACCACAAACATCATGCGGGCGCATTCCTCACCGTTCACGGTGACAAAATCCTTGCTGCCCGCCTCAATATCGCTGTAGGCATCGCGGTGCACATCGATATAAACGCTGAGTGTCGGGTAATCACTCGCGTAGCGTTCCATCGTCTCAAGCGAGCGCGAATACGCTGTTTTGAGGGACGGGGGTTCATGATTGGCCGTATCATGCAGCACTGAATACCCAAATGACTTGAGCTCGGATTCGAGCACATCCCCCACAGCCACCACTGAGCTGTCCTCGTCCCCGGTGCGCCACGAGCCTGTCTCGACGTATTCCTTTCCTTCTATCTGGCGGTAAGCCTCCTGCGTATGCGTATGGTATATCAATACCTGCGGCCCTTGGGTACCCACATGGAAGTCTTTTGGCGCATCGTCCGCAAAGCCGAGTATCTCCATCTTAATATCGTAAGGAAGCACATCGAAATAAAAATCCGTACCCTGCTCAGGCATCTCACCGTGTTCAGTTTCTCCGATCTCAACCTCATCTATATCCAGGCCGTAGATGACGGGCAATTCTGTACCGAGTATCATGCGCGGGTCGATGATGCTTTCTTTGAATATGCTCTCAACACCCGATGCATCGATGCGCATATTGTCTGCAGGAAGCGCCGAGGAACTGGAAACCAGAATCTCTTTTTCCTCCGTGCGCGTGGTAAAGATCACCGACAATAATAAGCAAATGCCAATAGCTAAAATAAGCGCCGCTTTTATAAAAAAGCAGAGGCAATGGCAATCTCCCAGCTTGTGGGTCTTCTCTTTTGAAAGGGGCACATGAATCATGCGCCCTCGGGTCAATCTATTCATCATTTTGCACTCCTATAAAAAAGGTATGCAAAGCAATGATCATATATACATACTGTGACGGTTTAAATTACTATCCGATATCCACCACACGGCTCATTGCCAGAGCGGCATATTTGGCAGCATTTTTCGCTTGCTCAAGCGTGTTTGCGTTGTGCCCCAGTTCGATAAGCAAGCACATGTCGGACACATTCTGGTTATGGCTGTGCGACTTGATACGAATGGGTCGCGTGATCCCCTTGTGGATATCCTCCAGTTCGTTGCTAATGGCCTGTGCCAGCTTATAGTTGGATTCATAGTCAGGCTTTAAATCATATCCTTCTCCGTTATCCACCACAAACATTATGCGCGCGCACTCCTCGCCGTTCACCGTCACAAAGTCCTTGCTTCCTGCCTCAATATCCCCATAGGCGTCACGGTGCACGTCGATAAATATTCGTATCGTAGGGTATTCCTTTAAGTAGTTTTCCATCGTCTGGAGCGAGCGTGAATACGAGGTTGACTGAGACGGAGGCACATGGTCGTTCGTATCGTGAATCACGGAAAAACCGTAGGATTCCAGTTCAGCCTTAAACACTTCACCCACCGCCACGACCGAATGCGACTTCTGCGTCGTCTGCCACTTGCCCTCATTGTAAACGGCGACATCCGTTTCGAGGTACGCCTCTCTCGTATGCGTATGGTAGATCAAAACTTGCGGCCCCTGCGTGCCGACCTCAAACGCTTTGGGTGCGTCGTTCGAAAAGTCCAATATCTCCAATATGATGTCATCAGGCATCACGTCAAAGATGATACCCCCCTGCTGCGTTGTTTCATCTTCGCCCGATGCGTCAATACGATTTGCGTCGGTGGGCAGCGTCGTCTTACCCAGCGCCGCACCTTCCATCGTTATTCCTTCGTTCAATGTGAAAACAACAGAAAACGCCAGACCGGCTACGATAGCAACCGTCAGCACGGCATTCAGAAAAGTCAAGGGACTCTGCCGGTTCTGAATACGGTAGAGTTTGGCCGGAGTATAGGGCACATGCACGATGCGCCCGTTTCTTAATCTCTTCATCATTTTGCACTCCTACAAAAAGTTATGCAAAAAGATGATGATATATCCCGTTTTTATGCCTGATCAGTGCATGTACCGACGAACTTCCTCTATCGTCATGTTCTTATGCAGTGTGATGTTGAGCGCGTCCGCGATGATGCGCGCGACATCTTCGACCACCTTGTCTATTTCCTTGGGCGTGACGATCATGTCAGCGCCTTCCACGTCCGTCATAGCGTCGAGTATTCGCTGTACACCGGGACGGATGTTCACATCCGAAGGAGTTTTGTTCAATGCGGTTTCCATAAGGTCCTGTGCGATGGTGGCCGCGTAGACGACAAGCGGCACGCCCAGCGCCAGCACCGGTACGCCCAGCGTTTCCTGATCCAGCGCTTTTCGTTTATTGCCGATGCCCGCACCCGGCGCAATGCCCGCATTGGCGACCTGTATTGTGGTGCGCACGCGTTCCATACTGCGGGACGCAAGCGAATCCACCGCGATCACAAGCGAGGGTTTCATGCGCTCTACCACGCCTTCGACGACCTCTCCTGTCTCGATGCCCGTGATGCCAAGCACACCGGGCGCTATCGCGCTCACGTTGCCGAGACGCTCATCAATACCTTCAGGCGCGTATTCATGAACATGCCGCGTCACAAACACCGCGTCGCAAACGGCGGGGCCAAGCGCGTCGGGCGTCACCATGCGGTTCCCCAGCCCCACCACCAGCACGACACCATTCAGCGCGTCGCCCGCCATGTTGCGTATTTCTTGAGCCAACGCTACGGAGCAGTGCTCGTCGAGCTCCGCGTCGCCGCGCGCGAGCTGCTGTGCCTCTATTGTCACATAGATTCCCTTTTTCTTACCGATGGCCTTTTCGCCTTCTTCATTTAATATGGTCACGCGCGAGCGGTTCACGCCCGGCATCACCTCGTCGTTTAATACCTCCACGCCGGGTATATTTCCCGCGGCCTGTGCAGCCTC
>JAEWQS010000097.1 GCA_023399095.1 Bacillota bacterium | reverse complement strand
ATCATCACGCCCTCCGATTCGCCGCTCAAGTATGCCGGAAGTTTGCCGTCCCACTTCTTTATCCATTCAAGCTCCAGTATCTCGGGGTTTTCCGCAATGGCGGAAGAGAGAATGCGCTTTTCCTCGGCTTCGGCTTCGGCCTGAATGATGCGCGTTTCGGCGTCAATCTCGGCCTCAAGACGCACCTGCTCGGCTGTTTCTACAGCCTTTTTGGCCACGGCTTCAGCGCGTATCGCCTGTTCGATCTCCTCGCCCCCGTCGGTATCAAGGAACGTGATGGAATGCAGCGTGATGCCATCCTGCGAGAACCGCTCGGACAGCGCCGCTTCAATCACCCTATAGGCGTCACTGCGCTTTTCACCCAGCACCTCAATGATGTTGTAAGCGGTCGTGGCCTGTTCAACCGCCCTTTGTGTGGCGGGGAGTATCAGTGAGTTGTCCACATTGCTTAGCGTCTTAAAACGCTTGAACACATCAAAAGCGCGCGCCTTATCCACATAATACTTCACATCCACTGACATAGCCAAAAACTGACTGTCCTTTGTCTGTCCCATAAGGTTGTCGATGTGTTTTGTCTGTACCTCTGTCGATATAATGTACACCTCATCTATCGGACTCTTGATCTGTACGCCTTCGCCCAGCGTTCTGTCCTGCACGCCGCCGTTAAGAGGCGAATACAGTATGCCGATCGAGTTTGCCGGTATCGTTGTAAATAAGGAAAACCCCACAATAACGAGACCCAGCACTGATAACCACTGACGTTTGTTCACTTTCCAATGCATCCCGCCTCGCCCGTCGTTTTTTTTGCGTATTCCCAAAGCGATAAACGCAATAATGACGACAACAATACCCATTGTCACTAAAGTCATATTACTACCCTCCAAATATTTAATTCATGTTTTTTATTAAAAAGCAAGGAAGCAAAACGCTCACTTGCTTTTAATTAACCTGTATCAGTTTGTGCTAAATCCTAATTATTTCTTGTTTAGTATTGAAGCGGAAGCCCTGCAGCAGTGAGAACCATCTTCTGATGCTCCTTGTCCACGAAACCGAGAGCATCGGATGTGCTGCCCGAGAAATATAGGCACACATGCCCATCCATGCCGTTTTCAGCAATGGTATCCTCTCCGGCCGGATGCCCGAACAGCGACGCCGCGTAAACAGTGCCATTCACATTGACCAGCACAGCGCGTTTTTCCCACGTGGGCTCCTCGCCTTCGGGAATGTTGAAGCATTCACGAAAGGTTGTGTTGGCCGCGGCATCCACCACCTCAACATCCGCATGACCTGTTCCGCCCGTCCGCTGCACAGTAAACGTTTTGCTGGTGTTATAGTCCGTCACTGTGGCGGTGGCTCCAACGGGAAAAGCCGGATCCACAACGGCTGACCAGTCAGCCGCCTCTCCAGGAGCGGGCGCGTCTCCTGTCAGCGGGGCGCCCGATGTCACGAGTATCGATGCACTGAGCGGTTTACGTAAGACATCTGAGGAAAACAGTTTGTCATACGTCATCTGTCCCACCTGTCCATCCGTATCGAGGCCATTGTTCTGTTGAAACGAAATGACCGCGCTTTGCGTCATCGTATAATACAGACCTGTCGGCCGGTAGTTGATGTAACCAAGGTCTCGAAGGCGCATCTGCACCTTAAACACCGGAATGCCGGCGCTGTCCGGCTTGAGGATTTCAAATGTGTTCTGCGTATCCTGCGGCACAGAGTCGTCAGGCATCGAACCCTCTGTGTTCTCAGGTGTAGAAGTCGCTTCCGGAGTCTCCGTCGCTTCCGAATCCGGCGCGCCCAGTGATACCGGCACCGCCAACGTGAAGACAAGAGCCATCACAAGAATAATCAGCAGTGTTTTTTTCATTTCTATCTCTCCAATCCTAATAATCATCTATGCTTTTTTTATTTATGAGCTTATCAGCTCTTCGCTTGAATCTTTTTTTATATTTGCCAGTATTGCGTTCTTTGAGAAAACGCAAACCAATGCGATGGCCACGACCAACAGGTCTCCAAACAACGAAACAGCTTCATCAAAATGAAGCACAGACAACCTCATTATATGCAATATGGCCGCCCCCAGCAAAAACACGCCTGCGCTTACCGCGGCGGGTTTTCTGAAGCTGAAAAACGGAAGCGATAAAACACCGAGAATGCCGATGCCGAATTGCGCACACCCAAGCTCTTGTATGGCAAAATGGCTGGGCACATCTAACTGCAAAAGCGCAGCCGTGTATGCTGGATTGAACATCTGCGCATCAGCCCTGCTGTTGCCGCTCTGACTCCTACCGTCCAGAATACAAACCATTTGCACAGCACCGCGAGCAAAGGCCTGTCCTTCCTTATTCTATACTCAACGATCGAACACAAAGCCGGAACGACGAACATCACAGCCACCACAAAGATCAAATGAAACAACGAATAATCCTCCGTCTAATTTAGCCTCAACCAAAATATAACGGATTTATTATATCACACACCTAATTACTTTGAAAGAAAAAGAAACAGCCGCACTAAAGCACGCCACGCTATTCATATTGCTTCACCTCTCCATGTATCCTTTGCACATACTCCTCCAAACTGCCTTCAAACGTATGCGTCTTTTTACCCTCAATGTAAACGATCCTCTCAGCCACGGCTTCTATAAACTCCCTGTCGTGCGAAACAAAAAGCACCGCGCCCGGATATGCGCGAAGCACCGCCTCCAGCGCGTCGCGCGAGTCGATATCGAGGAAGTTCGTAGGTTCATCGAGCACCAACAGATGAAAGCCCGAAAGAATAATTTTTGCCAGCGCAAGCTTTAGCCGCTCACCGCCGCTCAGCACTGATGCCTTCTTGTGCACTTCATCTCTGCGGAAAAGCAAGCGTGCGAGTACCGTACGTACAAACTGCTGGTCGTACGCGGCGTCTGCCATCGCGTTCTCGAGCACGCTGATGCTTAAATCGAGCGTGCTTAAATCCTGCTTGAAGTAACCGATGCGAAGATGCGCACACGTCTCCACGCCGGAAGCACGCGCCTCAATAAGCTCGAGCAGCGTGGTCTTCCCCGCTCCGTTCGGGCCGATCAGCGCGGTCTTTTTGCCGTTCGGCACCACAAAGCGGCAATCCTCGATAACGCTTTTTTCGCCGTAGCGCTTGGACACACCGCTGACATTCACCAACACTGGGCTGTGAATCGCCGTAGCGCGCAGGTCAAACGATATATCCTTGTCCTGCCAAGGTCTCTCGACTGGTTCAAGATGTTCAAGGCGCGAGCGTGCCGCCTTGGCGGCGCGGTCCAGCTTGGCCTTTTGGCTCTGCCCTCCCATTTTAAGCCGCCGCGCTTCCGAATTACCCATGCGACTTGGCGCCTTTTTGATGCTGGCGGACTGGCGCGCTTTGTCTTCCGCCACCTTCTTCAGGCGGCTTTTCTCCTCCGCGTAGGCTTCATATTGCGCCGCTTGCGATGCAAGCTGCCGTTGTTTTTGCGCAAGGTAGTCCTCATAGCCGCAGCTATACAGCGTGCATTTGCCGTTTTCGATTTCCAGCACCTTGGTGCAGACGTTTTTCAGCAGTGTGCGGTCGTGTGAGACAAGCATCAGCGCGCCGTCAAACGCAACAAGCTGCGCTTCCAGCCGCTCAATGCTCTCCATGTCGAGATTGGTCGTCGGTTCGTCGGCAAGCAGCAGCTCCGGCATGTCTTGAAATGCCCGGGCAATGAGCGCAGCTGTCTTTTCTCCGCCGCTATGCGCTTGTCTATCCTCCGGCGTATCAAACTGCGCAATAACGCCAAGGCGTCCGCGTACAATGACGCGCCCCGCGTCCGGTTCCTCTTCCCCCGTGACCATTTTGAGCAGCGTGGTTTTGCCTGATCCGTTCTTTCCGACCACGGCCAGCTTGTCGCCGCTATAAAGCGCGAGCCTTTTTAATGATATAACGGTTCTTGCACCGTAGCTTTTCTCTAAATCTTTCATTTCCAATAACAAAAAAATCCACTCCTTTTCAAGAGAGGATTACCGCGCACAAATGCGCCTAT
>JAEWQS010000062.1 GCA_023399095.1 Bacillota bacterium | reverse complement strand
CTTCCAGTTCTTCACGAAGCTTGTCATCGTCCACAGAGTTCAGCCATTGTTTATATGTATCCTGATATGTCATGTATGTCTCCTGTTACTTTTATAGTATTTTCAGCCAAACGGCCTCACCGCTTGGTATGTTTATTTCCAGCAGCCCGTCGTAGAGCTGATATTTTTGATTTGTCAGTTGACATATCGCTTCGCCGTTGAGCACAGGTCGCAATTGTGTTTGCTGTTCGTGTGTCATCAGTGATATATTTCCCGCGAAATCAAAAACCACACGTTTGTCTTCCTGGGCGCGGTTGACCGCGATTAAATATATGCCGTCTTGCGCCGGACAGTCAAGCGCATCCTTTTCATTCATCACATAACGCAGTATGCCGATGCAGTCCTCGTCGGGTGAGAAATACGCCGCATGCCCTGTCGCCATGGCATCAGCACTCCTGCGCAGCTGCGCAATCTTCTGGTAATGTTCTGTCAGGTCATAATCAGCTGTATGAAACGGCCCTCTATTGAACGGATCAAGGAAGCCCGTCATGCCCTTTTCGTCGCCGTAGTAAATGCATGGCACACCGGGCAAAGCAAACTGCAGCACCGACGCGAGACGCTGACGCGCTGCGCCCTTTTTACTTTGGCTGTCACTCAAACGGAATGACGCCTGCTGCTCACGACTGAGCGAATGCGGGTCTATTCGTGTGCTCAATGCCGTTCGAATACGCTCAATATCGTGCGACGAAAGCAGATTCATCAGTGCGTAATACATGGGCTTTGGATATGCAGATGCTTGATCGATAAGAAAGCCTTTGAGCTCTATCGCATTTGTATGACCCATTGAAAATGACGTTAGCGCATTGCGCAACGGATAGTTCATCACCGAATCCAGCATGCCGCCCAGCGCATACTTGCGATGTGAGCCATAGCTATATTTCGTCGTGGCGTCCTCCCAGACTTCGCCCAGCATCACGGCATCTTTGTTTTGCTGTTTGGCTGCGCTGTACATCATTGCCAGCACATCGTCGGGCAACTCGTCGGCCACGTCGAGACGGTAACCGCTGCACCCCTCACGTATCCAATGGCGCACCACGCTATCCTCATCCGTGATGACAAAACGCTGCCAATCCGGGTTGTTCTCGTTGACCTCAGGGAGCGACTCGAACCCCCACCAGCATTTGTACTTGTCGGGATAATGCTCAAACGTATACCACGGGTAATATGGTGAACCCTGACTGTTCGCTGCGCCTTCGCTATCGTATGCATTCTCGCGGTTGAAATAGATGCTGTCCGAGCCGGTATGTGAAAACACACCGTCCAGCATGATGCGGATGCCAAGGTTCTCCGCTTCTATGCATAACATCTTAAAATCTTCGTTATTGCCCAGCACAGGATCGATCTTGCGGTAATCTGCTGTATTATACCGATGATTGGAGGCTGACTCAAATATCGGGTTTAAGTATATGACATTAACACCAAGGCTTTTTAAGTCATCAAGCGATTCCATGATGCCCTTGAGTGTGCCGCCGTAATAGTCACACGGGTTATAGTGCGTCTCGTCCGGCGGTGCTTTATAAAGCGGTTCTTCATTCCAGCGTTTATGCTCATACACACAGCGCCCTTTTTCGCGGTGGTCGTTTAGACCCGCTTTCACTGTGTCTTCACCGCTTCTTTTGAAACGGTCAGGGAATATCTGATACATCACGCTTTTGCGAAACCAAGAAGGCGTGTCAAAATCCTTATTGTAAACGGTAAGCTGATAAGCCGGAGGCGGTTCGGTATAGGCACAACCGATGCCCCCTTTGCGTTTTCCCTCCGTGCCGTAATAGACGATCTTATCATCGGTATTTACTTTAAAGTAGTACCAGTACACGCCCGGCTCAGACGGCGCTGCTAAATCTGCGCGCCAATAGCCGTCATCCGGCGACATCATGATATCCTGGTGAACCCCGTCGCCTGTCAGGCAGACATACACGCTGTCGGTTTGACTGAGACGCGTTTTGAAACGCAGCGTAAGCGGCTGACCCTGCATCACCGCGCCCGAAGGATCTCTATAGCTTTGCATTGTTGAGTCGTGCATCATTTCGTTTCTGTAATTGATCAGCATCGGATTCTTAAGCCCCTTTGCCCTTATTTTCTCAATCGCCATATCAGTCTGTTATATTCGTCAATCGTCCTGTCTGCGCTGAAGAATCCGGCGCATGCCGTATTCATCGCGGCTTTTTTCATCCAGCTTTGCTTGTCTTTATATACATCGAGCACAGTATTGAACATATCGCGGTAGGCTTCAAAATCGTGGAGCACGAAGTACTTATCCGCTCTGTCGTAATCGCCGTAAAGCAATGAGTTGTAGATTCCGTTAAACCGATGAGGGTCATGAACGGGCAGCGTGCCATCTGTCAGGCGCGACACCGCCTCCCTAATATCCTTGCTGGCGTCAAACAACACCTTGGGCTGATACAAATGATTCATTTCCATATTGGCAATTTCATTTGCAAGCGCACCAAATATGAATATATTGTCCTTCCCAACCTGCTCAAGTATCTCGATATTGGCGCCGTCCATCGTGCCCAGCGTCAGCGCCCCATTTAACATAAACTTCATATTGCCTGTGCCGGACGCTTCCCGTCCTGCTGTGGAAATCTGTTCGCTGATATCAGCGGAGGGAATCAGCAGCTCCGCGAGAGACACGTTATAGTTTTCGAGAAAGACCACCTTCATCACATCTTTGGTGCGCGGATGGTTGTTAACAAGATCAGCCGCCGCATTGATCAGTCGGATGATATCCTTGGCCTTGCGGTATCCGGGCGACGCTTTTGCAGCAAACAAAAACGCAATCGGCACAGGCAGTGAAAATGTCTCATCCTGCGTCAATCGGTTGTAGAGGTGCAAAATATGAAGCACCTTTAACAGTTGCCGTTTGTATTCATGCAAACGTTTGGCCTGAACGTCGAATATAAAGTCAGGGTTAATCTCAATCCCCTGATTTTTGAACACATACTCTGCGAGACGCTTTTTGTTTTGCGCTTTAATCTGCGCAAACTCAGCTAAAAAGCTATGCTTATCCGCAAACGGCTTAAGCCGCTCTAATTCGCGGTAATCGCTTAAAAAACCGTCACCAATATAATCGCTGATAAGCGCTGTCAAGGCCGGATTGCTGGCGGCCAGCCAACGCCTCTGTGTGATGCCGTTGGTCACAGCCGTAAATTTGCCTGGAAAAATCACATAAAAATCGCGAAACGTGCGTGTCTTTAATATATTGCCATGCAACTGAGACACACCGTTGACCGCGCTGCACACGGCTATACACATATTCGCCATGCGTATCTCGTCATACGCGATAATTGACATATGCGATATCTTATCCCATTCGCCCGGGAATGATTTCCATAGTTTTTGGCTGAACCGGTCGTTGATGGCGCTGATGATCGCAAAGACACGTGGCAGAAGCGATTTAAAAAGCTGCTCCGGCCACGCTTCCAGCGCTTCTTGCATGACAGTATGGTTGGTATAGTTGAATACACGGCTGACGATATCGTATGCTTCGTCCCATCCGAGGCCTTCAGAATCCATTAGGATGCGCAATAGCTCCGGAATGGCAAGCGCGGGATGCGTGTCGTTGATCTGTATCACGATCTTATCCGGCAGTGAGCGCACATCCCCATAGCGTTTTTTGTGGTCGCGAACCATACACTGCATGGCCGCGGACGCAAGGAAATAATACTGTTTCAAGCGCAGCATACGCCCTGCGATATGGTCGTCTTCGGGATACAGCACCTTGGATATGGATTCGGCCAGCTCACGCTGCTGTATCATGCACATATAGTCGCCCTTATTGAACGAATGCAAATCAAACACTGCCGGGCATTCAGCACGCCACAAACGAAGTGTGGCTGGCATGCGGCTTTTATAGCCCATCACCGGCATATCATGCGGAACCGCTATGACTGTCTGATAGTTTTTATGCGCAACGGAGAGCCCAGATTCCGTCCAAATCTCATCTATGACACCTTCAAAATGGATCTCAACCTGTTCCTCGCGCCGTTCGATCTCCCACACATCGCCCTTTTGTGTCCAATCATCCGGCTCTTCTACCTGCTCCCCGTTTTCGATTCGCTGGCGGAATATGCCGTATTCGTAACGGATGCCATGCCCCACCACGGGCAGGTTGAGCGTGGATAGTGAATCAAGGAAACAAGCAGCGAGCCTTCCGAGCCCGCCGTTTCCAAGCCCGGCCTCGGTTTCCTCCTGTTCAAGCTTGTCAAAAAAATAACCAAGTTTTTTCATCGCGGCTTTGTAATCGTCTAGCACATCAAAGCTGATCATGTTGTTGACAAGCGCCCGGCCCATCAAGAATTCTGCCGAAAGATAATAAAGGCGTTTAAGCTGTTTTTCTTCGATCTCCTGACCCGCCTTCACCCACTGATCCAGTATCATATCGCGCACACTCAGAGCGACAGCCTGAAACATTTCTTCGTCCGTTGCGTTTTCAAGTGTCCGACCATATTCACGCTTTAGCTTATCTTCTATGGCATCCTGAATCTGCTCAACCCGGGATACAATTTGTTTTGCCAATTCGTCCATCCTCCAGCGCAGCCAATGTTCTTGTTATTCTATGCGAGCTTATTAACCATGTCAATCCTGCGTATCCTGTTCATCAAGCGTCACCAGATACAAAGCGGCATAGGCAAGCGCACTTTTGTCAAAGCTCAAGTCCTTACCCATCGCATGCTTCTGCAACGCGCGGAACACATCTTTATCCTTATATACGCTAAGGGCATAGCGGATGGCATCCAGCATTTCATGCGCATTGTAATTCACAAAAGAAAAACCGTCTCCTTCACCTGTATACTGATTATACGGCTTCACCGTGTCTTTTAGGCCGCCCGTTTCGCGCACGATAGGCAGTGTGCCGTATCGCAGCGAAATAATCTGGGACAGTCCGCAAGGTTCAAACTGTGATGGCATCAAAAAAAAGTCGCATCCGGCATAAATTTTGTGTGCGAGCGCCTCATCGAACATAATCATGCCGTTGACTCTGCCGCCGAATGCATGCCAAGCATCCCGGAAAAAGTTCTCGTATTCAGCATCTCCCGTACCCAGCAGCGCAAACCCGACCCCTTCGTCTATGACCTCATTCATTACGCGCATCACAAGGTCGAGCCCCTTTTGCTTTGTCATGCGTGTCACCATACCGATCAAAGGCTTTTGGGCATCGATCTTTAACCCAAGCTGCTCGATCAGCGCTTTTTTATTTTCCAGTTTGTTTTCGAGTGTATTCTCATCGTAATTTTTTTCAATCAGCGTATCCGTTGCAGCATTGAAAACATCTGTGTCGATGCCATTGAGTATGCCAACAAGGTCGTTTGCACGCGTGTTTAATATACCGTCTAAGCCTTCGCCGTAATACGGTGTCCTGATCTCCTCGGCATATGTGGGACTCACGGTCACGAGCTTATCCGCAAAAACGATACCGGCCTTCATAAAATTGACGCCGCCGTAATACTCGATGTAATCAGACGTGTTATAACGGCTGTCGATGGCGAGCATCTCGGACGCGAAACCGAAATCAAACCGTCCCTGATAGCCAAGGCTGTGTATGGCGAGTACCGTTTTGCAGTCTCTGATGGCTCGTGACCGATACTGTGTTTTGATCAGCATGGGTATCATCGCCGTGTGCCAGTCGTTGACATGAACAATGTCCGGCGTAAAGTCGGCAAGCGGCAGCGCTTCGAGGACAGCACGGCAAAAGTACGCATACTGCTCACCTTCAAATGTACCCCCGCGGTATATCATGTGTCCGAAGTAGTATTCGTTGTCGATGAAGTATATGGGGACGCCATCCCAATCGTAAAGCTCAAGGCCTACGTACTGCGTCCGCCATCCCAGATCAACCGAAAAGCTCGCGATATGTGTCACCTTGTCGCGCAGTTGATCTTTTATCACGCGATGAAAAGGCAGCGCCAGACGAATATCAAACCCAAGGTCTTTGAGCTTGTGCGATAACGTGCCCACCACGTCCGCCAGGCCGCCTGTTTTGGCAAACGGCGTACATTCCGCCGCTGTCATCAAAATGCTGGGCAGCTTATCAATGTGCTTATTCTCCATAATGCTTTTCAGCATATCATCCATTTTATATTACCGATCCTTTGCGTATGATGCTGGGATAGCTTGTGTCTCCAGCAAGATGCCGACCTTCGCGGAGGTGGCAGTTTTTGTCCGCAATCACATGCTCAAGCGTGCAGTTGTCGTCGATATCGCACTCCTGCATGATGACACAGCCTTTGATCTTCGTTCCTTTACCCACTCGCACTCCGCGGAAAAGCATGCTGTCTTCCACTTCCCCGTCAATCACACAGCCATTGGCAAGCAGGCTGTTCTTAACCGACGCGTTATCGCCGTATTTCACAGGCGCTTCGTCCTTGATCTTTGTGTATATCGGATTGCCCGTATAAAAAAGATCTCTTTGCACTTCATCCCCAAGCATATCCATATTGAGCTGATAATACGCATTGATGGAATCAAGCCGACCCACATAACCTTTGTGCTCTATTGCAAGGATGCGAAGATTCCGTACATTTTTCATGATCGCATCACTGATAAAGTCATAGTGGCCGTGAGCCACACTGCTGTCAATGAGGTACTCCAGCAAGCTTTTGTGAATAAGAAATACGTCCATACTGATCTTATTCGAGTTTGAATATTTGAAATTATGATCCATTTCGGTCACCCAACCGTCTTCGTCGGTATATAAGCGCAGATCCCGGCCGGCTCCGACATCATCCAATTCCCGTTTTTCCACGTTATACAGCATTGTGATATCTGCTTTATTCTCAATATGTTTCTTTAGCAGATGGTTGTATGTGGTCGTATAGATATTGCTGACACCCATAAGCAGGCAGAACGGCTGTGAAGCGCGTTTGATGTAAGACAAGTTCCCTTTTATTGCATCCGAAATGCCACGGTATATACCTGTATTTTCTGCGTTGTCAAAAGGCGGCAGTATAAAAAGACCGTCTGTTTTGCGGCTTAGGTCCCATTCTTTGCCCGAACCCACATGATCCATCAGCGACTGATAATTTTTATGCGTGATGATACCCGCATTTCTGATCCCGCTGTTCACCATATTAGACAACGGAAAATCAATGGCGCGGTACCGTCCGCCGATGGGCAGCGCCGCCACAGAACGTGCCAGCACAAGCTCCCTTAAATTATGGTTTTCTTCCCCCGCATATATCAGGCCAAATACATCCTTAATCATACGTGCACCTCGCTGTCCATTGCGCATTTATTCAAAATACAGACGCTGTCAGGTTCGATCGACTCGCCCTCTTGAATCGTTGTGTTATTCTTTACCTTTACACCCTGCCCAATTACTGTGATCTTCTCATCGCCGCCGATGCGGCAGCTGTTGCCGATCACCACGTCTTCATCAATAATGGCGCGCAGAATTTCACTGTTCTCCTCCACAACCGTGTTTTGCATGATGATGCTGTCTTTGACATAAGCACCTTTTGCTATTGTCACCTCCGGGAAAAGCACACAATGCTCAACCGTGCCATAGATCTGGCAGCCTTCGGAAACAAGGCTGGATTCAATCACCGCGTCGCTTCCCACATAATGCGGCGGCTGATTCGGATTTCGCGAGAAAATCTTCCATGTCGGGTCGTGAAGGTTTAGTTCGCTGTGCCCCAGCAGTTCCATATTCGCATCCCAAAGACTTTGAATCGTACCGACATCCTTCCAGTATCCTTTGAATCTGTATGCGAATATCATCTCGTCAGCTGTCAGCATCTTTGGAATTATATCTTTGCCAAAATCGTTGGATGAACTCTTGTCTTCGCTGTCCTCCAAAAGGTACTTCTTTACCTTTTTCCAGTTGAATATGTAGACACCCATTGAAGCGAGATTGCTTTTGGGGTTTTGGGGTTTTTCCTCAAAATCGGTCACGCGCAGCGTTTCATCCGTATTCATAATACCGTATCGCGGCGCATCCTCGATCGGCACCTCAAATACGGCGATGGTCGCATCCGCCTCCGTCTGTATGTGAAATTTGAGCATGGCGTTGTAGTCCATTTTATAGATATGGTCGCCTGAAAGCACAAGAAGATAATCCGGATTAAACTTATCGATAAAAAAGCTGTTTTGATAGATGGCGTTTGCCGTGCCCGAATACCATTCGCTGTGTCCCGTTTTGACATAGGGAGGCAGTATATAGACACCGCCTGTGTTACTGTCAAGGTCCCATGGCGCGCCTGTGCTGATGTACGAATTAAGCTCAAGCGGCTGGTATTGCGTTAAAACGCCTACTGTATCAATGCCTGAATTAGTACAGTTCGACAGCGGAAAATCGATGATTTTGTATTTTCCGCCGTACGGAACAGCCGGTTTTGCGCGTGTCTTGGTTAGCACGCCAAGGCGCGCCCCTTGTCCTCCCGCAAGCAGCATTGCAATGCACTTCTTTTTGTTTGCCATGTGTCTTTACCTCACTTTATAGGTGTGTCAAAAAATTCATAGAATACCGCAGATAATGGCGGCAGAGAAAGAACAGCATTGTATGGATGGCCTGCAAAACCTTCGGCTGCGGCCGCCACATGCATTTTGACTTGCCCTTCTCCGCCAAACCTTTTTTCATCGCTTGAAAACATCATTTTAAGCTCACCGTCTTTAGGCAGCCCGATCACAAAGTGATCAATAGTAACAGGTGTGAAATTAAACGCACATACGCAGCTTTGCGCCGCACCGCCAGCCGAACGGCGCATAAAGCAAAGAGCGCTTTTTTGCGCCTCTTCCACATTGAGCCACATAAAGCCATCCCAGCTATCGTCAATCTCATAAAGCGCCGGGCATCCTTTATATAAGGCATTGAGCTCCTTCACATATTTATGCATCTGATTATGGCGTTCATAATCAAGCAAGAACCAATCAAGCTGCTTTTTAAAATCCCATTCGATAAACTGACCAAACTCGGTGCCCATAAACATCAATTTCTTGCCGGGATGCGCAAATGTGAACCCCAGCAGTGTTCTCAGCGCCGCGAATTTTTCATCATAGCTGCCGAACATTTTGTTCAGCAGCGACTTCTTTCCGTGAACCACCTCGTCGTGCGAATACGGCAGTATGTAATTTTCGTTAAACGTATAGCACAATGAAAAAGTTATTTTGTTGTGATTGAATTGCCGGAAAAAATGATCCATGGTCATATAATTCAGCGTATCATGCATGTAGCCCATGTTCCATTTGAAGACAAACCCAAGCCCGCCGTCATAAGGCGGCTGGGTGATATTCGGATACGAGGTTGATTCCTCCGCAATCGTGATTGCTCCCGGATACCTCGTCAAAATCACGGCGTTAAGCTTCTTTAAAAACGCCACGGCATTCAGGTCGATATTACCCCCGTGCTCGTTGGGCACATATTCTCCCTCGTTGCGGGCATAATTGAGATAAAGCATCGACGTCACGGCGTCCACACGGATGCCATCGATGTGATACACGTCGAAAAACATCATTGCGCTGGAGATCAAAAAGCTGACAACCTCCGGACGGCCGTAGTTAAAAATCAACGTCCCCCACTGCGGATGATTGGCCTGTAAAGGGTTTTGGTGCTCAAACAGGCAGGTGCCGTCAAAACGCGCAAGTCCGTGTTCGTCCTTAGGAAAATGCGCAGGTACCCAGTCTAAAATGACCCCAATGCCTTTTGAGTGCATGGTGTCCACAAAATACATATAATCCTGCGGCGTACCAAAGCGGCTAGTGACTGCGAAAAAGCCCGTCACCTGATATCCCCAGGAGCCGTCATACGGGTGCTCCGTCACCGGAAGAATTTCCACATGGGTATAGCCCATAGTCACCAGATAGTCACTGAGCTCGTCCGCCACTTCTCTTAAGTCGGGGTAAAGGTAACCTTCCTTTGTTCGCCATGAGCCAAGGTGCATTTCATAAATACTCATGGGCCGCCTTTGCGGATCTCGCCTTTTTCTGCGTTCGAGATATGATGCATCGTTCCAAGTATAACCGCTTAAAGACCAAACCTTTGACGCGGTTGCCGACGGTACTTCAGCGTGAAAAGCAAACGGGTCGGCTTTATAGACAACTTGTCCGTCATGTCCTAAGATATAATATTTGTACGTATCACCATCTTTGAGACCGGAAACAAACCCCATAAATACACCCTGCTGAAGCTTTTCCATTGGGTTTTTTGATGGATCCCATTTGTTGAAATCGCCGACAATGCTCACCGACTGAGCATTCGGAGTAAAGACTGCAAAACGGTGCGCATTTAGCTCAGGTACATGGTGACACCCAAAAACGGAATAGGCCTGTTGTGCTTCTCCGATGTTAAACAGGTATATCTCATCAGTGTTGATATAATTTTGATAGTCCTGCAATAGATACACATCCTTTTCTGTTAGTTGCACGAGCTGCTTCCGTTTTACCGTTGGAAAAAAACCGCATCATTTGTCATTACTATTCGACTTTTGGTTACTGTTTCCCTCTATTTATCTTCACCAAACTATAAAACGCTGTAAACAATTCGTTAAATTTATTCTTATATAATTTTCACATTATTGATACTTTTAACTCCTTGATTCTTTTGTTCTTTTTTGAATCATATTACCTCTGTAAATACAAACAGCCGCATCATGTGCGGCTGTGAAAGTGTCAAAATTACATTATGTCATTCCGATTGAGCGTAAGCGATTAACTACGAAGCGGATTGAAATCCCTTCTACAAAGCACTTTTCATGGGATTCCTCGACAGGCTCGGAATGACTAGATGGGGGGGCAACAAACTCAGACAGCCGCATCATGTGCGGCTGTTTGAAAAATTCATTGTTGCTAATCCAGTAGCGTTATTGGCAGTAAAGCATAATTGCGTCCCGCAGAAACTCAGCGCATCCCGACCCGATTTTTTCGTAATAAGCCGTGAAACGCGGGTCATCCACATACATCTGTGCAAGTCCCTTGTGTGCTTGCGGGCTGTATCTGTCCCACGTGCACTTAAGCCACCGTTTGTGCAAAGCACAGGCTTTCTGCGCAAGCTCACCTGCGGGATCCTTCGTTTGCAAAGCGGCTTTTAACGTTTCGTTTAACTCTTCGCCAAGCGCTTGCATACGCGCGTACTGCTCCTGCGACATTTTTTTGAACTTTGCGTTTGATGCTTCAACCGCTTCGTTGCCGTAAAGCGAGCGCACCTCATCGCCATACTTTTGCTCGTTTTCCTGAATCAGCTGTTCTTTGAGACCCTCAAATTTCTCTTTGTCTGTCATGATCGTCTCTCCTTTCTCCGAGGCGATGGTCTTTTTCACATTGGCGATCATGGCATTTACCCTGCTGCGTTTGCCTAGCAACGCTTCAAGATGCTTCTCCAGCGCTTCAAGACGATTATATGCGGGCGCGGTCATAATGCTTTTGATATCTTCAAGACTTACGCCCATCTCGCGGTAAAATAGAATCTGTTGCAGCGTATCAACCTCTTTGGTACCGTATATGCGGTAACCCGAATCCGTTAAATCTTTCGGATTCAACAAGCCTATCTCATTATAATACCGCAGAGTGCGCGTGCTCACGCCCGCAAGCATGGCAAGTGTGCTGATCGTGTAATCCATGTGCTTTTCTCCCCTCATGAGTCCATCGTAAACGTTGACGCAACGTTAAGGTCAAGTGTTTTAAAATATAATTTTAAAATCTTCCACCCCTAGATGTGTTAGAAAAAGGGCACCGGAGTGACCGATGCCGCAGATATTAGCTCTCTCTTTGTTTCACCTTGAACCGCTTCAGTCGTAATGCGTTAGACACCACGGATACCGAGCTCAAGGCCATCGCCGCTCCGGCATAAACAGGATTAAAGGCTGGCCCGCCGAACGCGTAAAACAAACCCGCCGCAAGTGGTATGCCAATCGTGTTGTAAATAAACGCCCAGAAAAGATTCTGCCGTATGATGCGCATTGTGGCGCGGCTTAATGCAATGGCCGCTCCGACCTCCTTCAAGTCACCGCGCATGAGCACCACATCGGCCGATTCCACAGCCACGTCCGTGCCTGTCCCTATCGCCATCCCCACGTCCGCCTGAACGAGTGCAGGCGCATCGTTGATGCCATCGCCCACCATCGCTACCTTTTGATTGTGCTGCTGAAGCTTTTTGACCTCTCCCGCCTTATCGCCGGGCAGCACGTTGGCCAGCACGTTGTCGATGCCCACCTCTTTGGCAATCGCTTGAGCCGTGCTCTCATTGTCTCCCGTTATCATGTAAACCGATATCCCCAGAGATTTGAGTGTTTGCACGGCGTCCTTGCTGGACGGCTTGATCGTATCCACAGCCGCCATAAGACCCGCAAGTTTCCCGTCAACAGCAACATACATCAATGTGCGCCCTTGGCTCGACAGCTGTTTGGTGTCATTTTCAGAGACCGACGCATCCACGCTATTGTCACGCATCAGCTTGATATTTCCCGCCAGCAAGCGTTTTCCGTCAACCACGGCATCTATGCCGCGCCCGGGAACCGCCTTGAACGACTCGGGCTGCGGCAATGTCACCGAATGCTCTTGCGCATGGCTCACGATAGCGCGCGCGATCGGATGCTCCGACCCACGCTCGGCTGCCGCACACAGCGTCAACACCTCATTTTCGTCGCTTCCGCCATAGACCCTGATATCCGTCAGTACCGGCTTGCCTTCGGTGATCGTGCCTGTTTTATCCAGCACCACCGCGCTAACGGCATGCGTCGTTTCCAGCGCTTCGCCGCCCTTGATAAGTATACCCAGCTCAGCGCCCTTGCCTGTCCCCACCATGATCGCGGTGGGCGTTGCAAGCCCTAACGCGCACGGGCACGCAATGACGAGCACCGTCACAAATATGTTAAGCACGAACTGAAAATCTCTGCCCGCGATGGCCCAAGCCGCTGCCGCCACGACGGCGATAACAATGACTGCCGGCACAAAGTAGCCGGAAATCACGTCCGCCAGCTTGGCGATGGGTGCTTTCTTGCTTTGCGCGTCTTCTACAAGCTTAATGATCTTGGAAAGTGCCGTATCCTCACCGATGCGTGTCACTCTCAGCTTTAGCAACCCTTCACCGTTGATGCTGCCGCCCGTCACGTCGCTTCCCTCATGCTTTTCCACAGGCAGACTCTCACCCGTCAGCATGGATTCATCCACAGAAGAAATTCCCTCCGTCACTTCTCCGTCAACGGGAACTGCTGTGCCCGGCTTGACAACCACAATATCACCGACCGCGACTTCGTCAAGCGGCACCTCCATTTCGGTGCCATTTTTTAATACAATAGCCGTTTTGGGCCGAAGCTTCATAAGCTTTTTGATCGCTTCAGAGGTGCGTCCTTTGCTGACAGCCTCCATATATTTGCCGAGCATAACCAGCGATATCACGACGGCGGCCGATTCAAAATAGAGCATATGGATCGCATCCGTGTCGCCCATAAACATACGAACTACCGCGTATGTGCTGTAAAGAAACGCACTACCTGTACCTATGGCAACAAGCGTGTCCATGTTGGGCGCGCCTTTGAAAAGCGTCCGGAAACCGACACGGAAAAAGCTACTGCCGGCAATCAGAACAGGTATTGTCAAAACAAACTGGACCAACGCAAATATTTCCGGATTCATATGCGGGCTCATAAACATCGGCACCGGCAGATCGATACCCAGCATATGTGACATCGCGACATAAAAAATAGGCACCGCAAATATGAGAGCCACGATCACGCGTATGCGCATCAGCCTTGCTTCTCTTGCACGCCGCTTTGCCTCTTTGTCCGGCTCTGCCGCCATCTCTATGTCTTTGGGCTTATATCCCGCTTTGTCTATGGCTGCTTTAATCTCGGAAAGCTTGACCTTTGCCGGATCATAATCCAACTTCAGCCGGTTTGTTGTAAGATTCACAGACGCTTCTTTTACGCCGTCAAGCCTCTTGACTGACCGCTCCACAGCCGCGGAGCAAGCCGCACATGTCATTCCTTCAACGCCGAGTTCTGTTTGCTTTATCTTGGCCCGAGGCTCAACAAGCCCATATCCCGCGTCTTCCACCGTTTTTTTAAGCTTTTGAAAATCGACAAGATTCGGGTCGTACCGGACCGTCAGCTTTTCAGTCGCAAGATTGACATCGCTTTGCAATACACCTTCAAGCTTTGCCGTCGCCTTTTGAACATGACTGGCGCACACGGCGCAGGTCATGCCTGTCACCTCGAAACTCTGCTGGGCAGCACGGCTGTTTTCGTCTTTATCAGCCATCATATTTTCTCTAAGCCGTAGCCTGCTTCATCCACAGCATTTGTCAGTGTAACAAAGCTGACCTTGTTTTCGTCATATTCCACAGTCAGTGTTTCCGCGCTCAAATCAACCGAAGCACGCTGCACACCGTCAAGCGTACTGACAGCCTTTTCGACACGTTTCACACACGCTTCACAACCCATCCCTGTGACCCTGTAACGACTCTGCTTCATCGCTTTGTCCTCCTCTTCTGCTGTATTTATTTTGAGCATAAACCATCGACTCATACGCGTCAATTTCACTGGAAAATCAGACTCATAAATAAAGGTTTTCTTAAGATTATTTTTTATGTACCTAAATCAATAACCTAATTCTTCAAGCATGGTGATCGCATTTTTAATTTTTTCTACACAAATGGTGTTGTATAGGTTTTTATCATTTGCCATTTCCATACCTTCCTTGGTCGAAACATCGCATCCCAACAAATCACGGCAGATGATCGACCCATTTTTAATTTGATAAAGATTGATAAATTCTTCTGTTTTCGCATGACAGTTCTTCTTTGCTTCTAAATCACAAAGAGTATTCT
>JAEWQS010000181.1 GCA_023399095.1 Bacillota bacterium | reverse complement strand
ATATATATATTATTATATTCGATTATATATTTATTTTCCCTTTGTATTATTCCATAATTTCTTGTACTTTATTATATTTTTATCTATCTTTCTGATATAATAAACATGGAGGGTATTATGGTTTTTGGAATGTCATCAGCGTGTTTTTTCCCCAAGATATATAATGAAGATGCGATTGACGTCATGGGTAAGATGGGCATCGCCAATATCGAAATCTTTTTCAGCTGCATGTCCGAGTACAAAAAGGACTTTGTGAAAGAATTAAAAAAACGCGCTGAGTTTTGGGGCATCAATGTCAATTCCGTGCACGCGTTTACGCTTCAGTTTGAGCCCCAGCTTTTCTCGAAGCATGAACGGGCAAGGTTGGAAGCGTTGGATATCTATAAACAGGTTGTTGAAGCAGGTGCGATGCTAGGTGCAAATTCGTACGTGTTCCACGGCCCCGCCAATGTCAAACGGGCACGAAGCCTCGTGCTTGATTATGAAGCTGTCGCCGAAAAAACGCAGCCTTTGATAAGCATAGCACAAGACGCCGGAATAAAACTATCGTGGGAAAATGTCCACTGGTGTTGGTATGCGACGCCGGATTTTCCTCAAAAGCTGCTCCCATTGCTCTCTCCTGATAACCTTTTTTTCACGCTGGACTTAAAGCAAGCGGTTCAGTCCGGATTTGGTCCCGCTGAGTATATCAGCGGTGCGCAAGGCCGTCTGAGCAATGTGCATATCTGTGACGTAAAACGTGATGATAAGCTTGGCTGTGTACCAGCGCTTCCCTTCCATGGCAGCATTGATTTTCAAAGCCTCAAAAATGCGCTCAGTCAGAATAAGTATGATGGCGCGATGATACTCGAAGTTTACAGCCATAACTATCAGAATATCCGTGACCTTCTTGATAATTACACACAAGTTAAAACCTTCTTTTCAAAATAGTGTATTGAGCTTCAATTCCCCTTTATTTAGTGTGAAATTGTTTCATTCCATGTGAAAAGGGTATAAAAAATTGAATCTATTAAAGGTTGCATGTGAATGAATAGCCGATTCAATCCATTTAAAGAGAAAATATGCATTACCGTAAGCTCAAAGGATTTTGCACTAAAAAAACCTGTCTGCATTGTCGTACGCAAAATTTTTCTTCTTGCTGTCGGTTTTGTTATTGTCTGCGCTATAGGGTTTAGCGCTTATGTCGGTATTAACGCTTATATCCGAATGGACAAGCTTAACCTGGCTATGAACGACATGGAAACGCAGCGCAATATTGCGGTGGCTGCACTAAGCAGCGTCGTCATACCCCAGCATACAACTGCGACGAACGCTAACGCTGCAGAAACTGAAGACGATTCAATGCCTGCCATATGGGGTGATGAAATTGCGGTGGACGGTTCAGAGGATTCCGAGAGGTTATCCGATCCTTGGCTCACAGTAGAAGCGGCACCCGTTGTGGAAAACATTCAATACGATAACGGCAGCGTTAACGGGCATGTCGAGCTGATCGACTGGTTTAACGGCGGTTCGGAATTGTATTCCCGATACACCGAAGCAACAGTCATTGATGTAGAAACAGGGCTCTCGTTCCGTGTGCGCCGCTTCGGCGGACAATACCATGGCGACAGTGAACCGCTGACTGCTGAGGACACGGAGATTATGAAGCAGATTGTCGGCGGAGCGTGGACGTGGGACAGACATGCCATTTGGATTAAGATCGGCGAGCGCTATATTGCAGCATCTATGAATGGGATGCCGCATATGGTCAGCCCCACAGCCGGTAATAATTTTCCCGGACACTTTTGCATTCACTTCCTTCACAGCAAAGTTCACGAAACAGGAAAAGAATGCACTAAGCATCAATCCGAAGTAATCAAAGCGTTCGCAAGCGCAGATAGGCTTGATGAATACCTGCTAACGCATGAATACAAATAAAGGAGCAATACAAATGGCAAACATTCTCAAAAACGATGGATTCCGCACTGGGAAAAATCTTCCCGATGCGACCATACCCCCCAGCACTGTATTCACCGGTGATATTGATACAGCAGGCGGCGTTCGCATTGATGGGACAGTAAAAGGCAAGGTTTCCGCAGGCGGAGATATCACTATCGGCTTGGATGGTGTCATTGAGGGCAGCGCCAGAGCATGTAATGTCAATGTGGCGGGCAAGGTTACCGGAGACGTCATCGCAACCGGTGCTGTGAAAATGCTGGCCGGTTCCAAGATCGTGGGCGATCTTGCGGCTACTTGCTTTGCGATTGAAAAGGGTGCTCACTACAAGGGAAAGTGCATGATTACCGACAGCAATGAACAGCCGATGCTGAGTGCTCCTAAGTCTGAAGAGACTGAATCAAAAGCGGATAGATCCAAAGCGCCTTAGTCCGAAGTGCCTGAGTCCAAAGCGCCTGAGTCCGAAGTGCCTGAGTCCGAAGTGCCTGAGTCCGAAGCGGTTGAGTCCGAAGTGCCTGAGTCCGAAGCGGTTGAGTCTGAAGCGGTTGAGACCGCAACAAAACAGGAAGAAGCAAAAAAACAAAATGCAGCCAAGACTTCGGCTAAACAGAATAAGTATAGGAAGCGCTGAAAAAGCGATGGCCGGTGGCTGACGACATATCAGCCACCCAATCAATGTACCTTAGCGTTTGGCCTGATTAGCCTAGCTTGTCAGGCTTTTTCTATGACGTTTTTGATGACCTTTCTTTCCAACAAGTCCCCAATAAGCCTGTAAAATTGTTTTCAAAACGAACGACAATAAAAAAGCACTCTCTCAAGTGCCTTTCATTCAATAAATTATTGGCTTGTTACGCTGAATAGGATGCATAAGGCTTGCCCGCCACACGAATGATCGCATCCACAACTTTTGGGCAATAGTCTTTTCCCCTCATTTCAATCAGACGCTTTGTGATGTCGCCAAAACTGTCGGCACCGGATGAAATAATATCGTCAAAGCCGCGAACACAGGCAATAATGCGGCTTGCGAGCGGGAGCGTATCCTGCCCGTTGTCATAGCGTTTATAAATATCAAGGTATAGCTCCTGCATATCCTTAAGTTCATCCATCTTGCTGATGATTTCACGACCATAGGCTACGTGCCGCATATATTCATCAAGGTCTTTACCGGACAGATTCAGTCTGTTTTTAATAAGCCTGTCGTCCACACTGATGAGACCTATATCCGCCACCTTGGCGAGCACCTTTATCTCACTGATATATTCTTCATTGCACGCTAGCGCTGCGGCCACCTGTGATGAGAGGCTTTGCAGCCTGACTTGGCGCTTGCCCCAGCCCACCTTTTTCTCAATAATGCCGTTCATGCTGTCTATCACAGTGCTTTCGGTAAGCACCGTGTGTATGGCTTTATTCTTTCGCATTTTGTGCAATGCCTGGCGGTATAGATCACAGAAGCTTATGGCTTGCCCTGTCGCTGAATAACCAAAGCTTACATCCGTTTTGATAAGATTCATATACATGCCGTGAAGCATCATACGCGCTTGCTTGATCTTATTGTCAATCTCGAGCTGTCCTATACCTGCATACACGGCGCAATATTCTCCGCCGCCGATACGCGCAATCATTTCCGCGTCGAAGAAGCATTCTCTGATAACCTCGGCCACATTCTTTATCAGTGTGTTTCCCGCGTTGTAGCCGAACAAGTTGTTAATTTCATTAAACCTGTCTATCTTAGCGACAATCAGCGTCTGCGGATACATGCCAAATCTAAAGAAGTCTTTGACGAACGAATCGAGCGCGCTGGCACTGGAAAGGCCTGTTAAATCATCAATATCCTCTTTATGCTCAATATTCTTTTTCTGAGACTGGATCGGTCTTTGGTCGTAAGCATAGCCAACGGCAAAAATACGGTCATCGTTGGCGACGGCCATGCCCTTCACTTCATAGCATTGCAATCTTCCTTCGTGGTAGTATCTGATTTTCAGATTAATTTGACGGCGCTCATAGCTTGAAATGAAGGAAACAGCTGAACGCAAAGGCGTAATATCATCTTCATGGATATTTTCTAACAGATGCTCAAAGGAAAAAGCCATTTCCCGTCCTGTTTTTAAATCGGTTAAAATCAAATCTCCCGATAAAAAATCTGCTTCCCAGACAAATAACGCTTGCGCATAATCGGGTATGGCGACTGAATCAAACATACCCATCTGTTCGCACACTGCGTGGTTTGAATGAAAAGTGAGATCAGAGTGCTCACTGTTTATATGTTCAAACAAGTACACGTATATAGCCCCTCCGTGAAAAGTGTCAGTTGATTTATAAACAGATTAACATCGGATGAAACAAATGAAAAGAGACGTAAAAAGTAAAACCTTGTCCTTTTTTGGCAGAAATTAATATATTGTGTTTAAAATCATTTTATTCTCTTCGATTTAAAATACGATGTGAGTATCGAAGCACAGTCCTCCCGCATCACGCCGCCCGTGATACGCGGCATGTGGTTGAGCTTTCCTTCGGCAAGGTTATAAAGCGAACCCATCGCGCCGCCTTTCGGATCGTAAGCGCCAAACACAACCTCTTCTACACGCGCGTTGATGATGGCACCGGCACACATGGGACAGGGTTCCAGCGTCACATAAAGCGTACAGCCGAGCAGCCGCCAGCCTTTAAGACGTCTTGACGCCTTTTTAATAGCAAGAATTTCAGCATGAGCGAGAGGATTCCTCTTCGTTTCTCTTAGATTGCATGCTTTTGCAATAATCTTATTATTCCGAACGATGACGGCTCCCACCGGCACCTCGTCTTTTTTGGCAGCCTTTTTTGCCATTTCAATTGCTGCCGACATAAATTTCTCATGTAAATCCATAGTGTCATTATACCATTGCTTTATGCTTCATGCACTTTAACTTTTTTCAGCGAAGTTGTGATAAACATGCGCGATGCTCACAAATGCTGTGATAAATTCCTTGATATATTGTGAAAAATAAACATTGATGTTATATTAAATGTATTAATTAAGATGGGGTGTGCGCAGTGAATATAAAAAGGCGTGATATTATCAAAGACGTATTAAACGCTAAAGGCGAAGTTTTCTTAAGGGATCTGGAAACAATGTTTCCTGACTGCTCAAGCATGACGCTGCGCCGCGATTTAAAATACTTTGAAGAAAACGGCCTTGTTAAACGGACAAGAGGCGGCGCCGTGGCCCTCTCTCGTTTATCGATGGCCGCCGAAGATATTTACTCCCGACGCGCTTTGGAAAACACGGCCGCCAAAACGCTGATCGCTAAAAAAGCAGTCAGCTTTGTGGAAAGCGGGCGCTCCCTGTTTCTGGATTCGGGCACCACGCTCATGATGTTCGCCAAGCAGATTCCGGACGACTATGTAACGCTGCTCACCAGCGGCCCGAACATCGCGCTTGAGGTTATCAAGAAAGCCAAACCAAATGTCATGATCATCGGCGGGCAACTCAGCCGCAATACCATATCCGTTTCGGGTGCCAACGCTGCAAGCTTTTTACATGGTGTCAATATCGACACAGCTTTCCTGGCTTCCAGCGGCTTTTCAATTCAGAACGGTTTTACAAGCGGCACGTATTCAGAATGTGAGCTAAAGCAGGATGTATTAAAGCGTGCATCCAAGGTCATCATGCTGATGGACTCCACCAAGGTGGGCAAAAGCCTGCCCTATACTTTCGGTACATTAAACGACATAGACGTTCTCGTCTCTGACGAGAATCTGCCGATGGATATCCGTCTCGCGGCACAAAAAGCAGGCGTTAAAGTTATCTAAGATATAGTTTGATTTCAAAGTCCTTTTATTTACTGCGTTTTTGTACGAATGCAACATATATTTTCCTGGCTGCAAATAAAAAAAAGCGGCGCCTTATACACCGCTGCAAGCTATCGGATTATTCTTCGTCGTCTTGACTGTCATCATCCTGCCCAGACGCCGAATCTTCTGCTTTTTCGTCCGGACTGTTAGCCAAAAAATATTCGTAAAGATAGTTTGTGTCAGTCATCTTCTTCCTCCCTGAACTCTAAAATGTCTCCGGGCTGGCAGTTAAGCTCGATACAGATTGCGTTTAGAGTTGAAAAACGAATCGCTTTTGCCTTTCCCGTTTTTAAAATAGATAAATTTGCCTTGGTGATGCCCACTTTATCAGAGAGATCATTGAGCGATATTTTTCGTTTTGCCATCATGACATCGAGATTCACGATAATAGCCAATGGCTCTCCTCCTATCCCCTAAATCGTCAGGTCGTTTTCGTCTTTAAGCCTGATGGCCTTATCAAACACGGCCGCCAATGTTTGGCAAAACAGGCTAGAAAGCAGCCCGAGTATCGCCACGACAGGCGTCATCACCGAAAAGTCCACAAACGTTTTGACTATGAGCACAAGAGCCACAAATGCGCAAAGATATGATATATATTTGAGATATAGCACATTCTTATAAACAAATGGCGAGCTTATATTCACGGTCTTTAAGAGTTTCTGCAAAAACAACAAAATCAACCAACAACTCACACTGCATATCTCGATGAATGTCAACGCAACCCATTTATTCTGCGCATCACTGGAAATATAAGTGTTGACAAATTCGGGATCAATGTAGGTAAAAATAAAAGGCATCGCGATAATGATAACAGGACTGATCACCAGCAATACTTCAAGCATCCGCTGCAGTATAAGCGGGATATTCCATCTGTCTGCCATCATTGAATACCTCCATTTTTTGTGAGAATAGCATAGCAGGTGATAAAAGTCAACAATTAATTATCGGTTTTCAATACCATATTATTCTTTACTGATGAGACTGAAAGTATACATGCAATCAAAACGCACAAATTTTAATCAATTAATAACAATTTTTTTCACCGTTCAATGAACATGAAAATTGCTGTGTCCAAAAATATGGCCTTAGTTATGGTATACTAAGGGATATTGTTTAATCTATCCGGAAAGGCTGAATGAATGTATATGGACACACTTGGTTATATCATGATTGGCGCAGCAATTTTGCTGCTGGTCATCATTTTGGCACTTTTGCTATCACGAAAAAAAGAGACTTTTCATGCGGATAAAGCGCTGAATCAGATGCAAAGCACGCTGATCACGCTTCTCGGAGAATCAAAGCAGCAAAGTGCGCAAAGCGCCTACCAGCAGCGCCGCGAGGTGATGGAGATGTTTAAGGTGCTGGGCGACGGCTTTACCAAAACGCTGTCCGACACGGCAGCCCAAAGCCGCGAGAGCATGGACGCGCTGCGCAAAACCGTGGAGCAGCAATTGAAGCAGATGTCTGAGGCCAACGAGCGGCGCTTGGAGCAGATGCGAAAAACCGTGGATGAGCAGCTCTCGGATGTGCTGCAAAAGCGTCTCACAGGCTCGTTCAAGCAGGTGAGTGACCAGCTAGAGCAGGTGTTCAAAAGCATGGGCGAAGTGCGAACTCTGGCTGCTGGCGTGGGCGATTTGAAACGCGTGCTGTCCAATGTCAAGGTGCGCGGCACATGGGGCGAAATGCAGCTGGGCAGCCTGCTCTCGGCCATACTCTCCCCTGTGCAGTTTGTGCGCGACGCGAGCGTGAAGGACAACCGTGAGCGCGTGGAATTCGCCATCGTACTGCCGGGCAGCGGCGATGAGTGCGTGCTTCTGCCCATCGATTCCAAATTTCCGATGGAGGATTTTATCAAAAAGGAAGAAATGTTTGCGACGGGCAACAAGGAGCTTGCAAAGGAAGCGATTAAGGCACTGTCAAAAAGCATTATCACCGAAGCCAAGCGTATACGCGACAAATACATTAACCCGCCTGTGACCACGGATTTCGCGATTATGTATCTGCCCACTGAAGGGCTTTACGCCGACGCAATATCGCTCGGCATATCGGATATTTGCCAGCGCGAATGCCATGTCACCATAGCCGGGCCTTCCACGCTGACCGCGCTGTTAAACAGCCTGCAGATGGGTTTCCGTACGCTCGCGATCGAAAAGCAGTCCGGCGAGGTCTTAAAGCTGCTGG
>JAEWQS010000128.1 GCA_023399095.1 Bacillota bacterium | reverse complement strand
CCCTTTGGGCTGTCCTGCCGTGTCTGCAAAAGCCACGGCGACAGAGGCTCCATGTCAACCTGTTAGTTCAAAATTTTCGACACTTTACTGCTTAGTTCCTTGTCCGAAATTCTAGCACCGACCCTTTCAAGATTATAGATTATACTCATAATGGGTAGGTAGTTTTTTTCAACTTAGCTTTTTAGATAATTGGAGGATCACACATTTATATTTCCTGTTTGGGGTTTTCCTACTTATGCAATTCCTCCGCGAACCATTCGACAAAACCTTTTTCTCTACCACCCGAATTCAGGTATGCATTATACAGCTCATCAAGTGTTTTATCTGCTTCAGAAGATTCCTCCATATCATTTACTTCATATATTCGGAGTGCCTTAAAACACCACTCAAGTGCTTTTTTATACTCCGTTTGTTCAACATATGTATAAGCTATCTCGTAACACGATGAAGCCGTACTAGGATGATCCTTCCCTTGCGTCTTTTCATCGGCTTCAAATTCTTTAAAAAACCATTTCAGCGCTTTACTATGTTTGCCCTGATTTCTGTAAATCCGCCCGATTTTATTGTATAACGAAGCCATTTCGGGATACTCCGGTCCAAATGTCTTTTCGCAAACCGATATTTTTTTCTGAAGATACTCTAGCGACTTTCCATAATCACTCAGCTTATTATACATGAGTGCAATGTCATCGTACATTTCCGAAATATCTAGGCCCTTCCGGTCCCTTTCATAGGCTGGCAGCGCTTTCTTATAATATTCCAGCGCTTTTTCATACTCTTTCTTTCGCCTGTATACTCTTGCTGCATCGATGTAAACCTCGGTCGTGTCAGGATGCTCTCCTCCCAGCACTTTTTCGCGGATCGCAATCGTTTTTTTGCACCACTCAAGGGCTGTGTTGGGATCTCCCTTTTCTGCGTAAGCCACTGCAATATCGTTATAAATATGCGCCGTGTCAGGATGTTCTGCACCAAGGGCTTCCTCAAAAACCTTCGATGCTGGTAATAACATTTTTAGTGCTATTCCATATTCTTCCTGCCTATAGTAAATAATAGCTATGCGGTTATGGATTTTTGCCGTATGAATGTTTTGTCCCTTTTTCTTTCCTCCGGACGTTAATTCCGTTTGATACCATTCAATAGCTTTATCGAGCTCTTCAAGGCTCAAATACGCTTGCGCAATATTTTCGCAGCAATCCGTTATGTACGGATGCTTTTTGGGAAGCATCTTAAAAGCTTTCAGGTGCCATTCCAGTGCTTTTCCATGTTCTCCGAGCTCTTTATATACCAAAGCAATATTGTTATATGTTGTAGCTGCATGAAGCTTGTCTTTTCCGACGCTAGATAGTGCTTTATCGTACCATTCGAACGCTTTTCCATATTCGCTAAGGTTCTTATATGCTAATGCGATATTATTGCGCGTCGCTCCAACAAACGGGTGCTTTTCCTCAACTTCTCTTTCAGCGATTGACAGCGCTTTCATATAATACTCGACGGATTTTTCATACTCCCCTTTATCGAAATAATCATCCGCTGAATGGTTATATTCCATCGCCTTTTCCTGCCCTATTTTTCCATGCTCCATGCGTCTTCCTTCCGCCATAACAAATGCTTTTCTTGAAAGCGAATCTATTCCCTCAAAGGTTGCTGTATATAATTACGAAAATATTTACCGTTCAATAACAATTGTACATTCTGTTGCTAGAGCGGTGATCGTTGCAACGGCTGCAAAAACAGGGGCTAAAGCAATACCCACAACGCCGACTGTCAGTGGAAAGCTTAGAATTTCCTTATCGTCCTTATCCTTTATTGTAATTTTTCTCGCGTTACCCTCCCGGATGATTTCTTTGATTTTTGCCATCAAGTCCTCGCCATTAACCTTATACTCTTCTGTTTTCTTTTCTTTGTCCATTACACCCTGCCTCCTTGGTTTATTTTAAGTGCCTTTCTAAGTTTTTACGTATTCAGTTTTTGTTGCATACTTAATATATAAAAGGAATAATCTTGTATTTCACTTTCTTGGTGTATTGATCCCAAAGCTCTCCGTATTTCGCCTTGCAAACTTTGTCGTCATCGGCTTGGCGGGTTAGCATAAGACCTATATAGTAAGCCGGGTACAGCCACAATATCCAAATCCCAAGGTAGCCGGAGGCAAGGGCTACGGCTACAGCCTGTATAATTTCTCCAAGATAGTTGATGTGACGGCTTGCGCCCCAGTAGCCATTTGCAAGCAGGCTGAGTTTGCCGTCGCTAAGCACTTCAGGTTTTATCCAAAGAAATTTTCTTTCTGGCGTAATTTTAAAGAAATACTTCTGCATATTTGCGCCGCGTGTTAACACCCATCCGCACAAGAAAAGTGCACCAAAGAGGGTTGTCAGCCATACGGGATAACCGGGAGCTGGAAGATGCGCGGTAAACCATAGTGAGACAGAATAGAAATAAGGATAGAACGCAAGACAGCCAAATCCTAATTTGAATCCAACGCGTTCAGCAATAAAATCGTATGTCCATAAATGGATTTTTTCGAATATCAGATAATCAAAGCAAAACCATGTTAACATTGCGCAGCCGAGAAGAAAACCATAGTTTATATTTTCGACATTCATTATATGATAAGCCGCAAAAGAAAGAACGTTCAATTGAAGCATAACAGCGCCAATTAAATAAAACCACAGCTTTGCATCAATAAGGCCGTCTTTAAGCTGCGAATCTTTAACTCTGCCAAACCAAAAATCAGCTAAAAAAGATTTACCGGTAGATGGGTGCTTGAGAACAATGTAAAAAGAATAGACTAATCCGATAACAACCGCGCCAGTTAGTCCTAGCCATCGGGTTTCATACAACCATACGTATGGAACGATATTTAAATACCCAAGCAAAAACCAAATAATAATGCTTGTGAAAAGAACAAATTTCCCATTGATCCTGTAATTCATCACTTCGCCTGTTGTTTCATTTTTTACATATCCCTTAATCCTTTTAACGGGGATGATGATGTGTAAAAGAGTGATAACTGCGTATGCGACTAGTGGGGTGATCAAACCAAAAAATAACTTCATGACAATCCTCCGGTGTTTTTCGACATTGTATTAATTGCGGCTTTTCTGCTCAAAACCCTTGTAAGTATAAAACGGCCGACTTTATTTATGACTCCGGGAATTATAATAGGACCTCTTCCTAAAGCATTCAATGTTTTTTCAGCGACTCTATTGGCTTCCAGCGTTCCAGGCGCTGGTTTGGATAGCTTTGCTTGCTGATAGCCAGGAGTGAGAATTGCACCGGCACAGCAGGCAATTATATCGATTCCGTGCGTCTTTAGTTCTTTCCAAAGACCTTCGGCTAAAATGGCGTTAAATGATTTTGTTGCCGCATAAGCTGCAAGATTTGGGCTGCCTTGCGCCCCGGCTAGAGATGACATCAGCACAATGCCTCCTCGTTTTCGCTGTATCATCGGCGCAGATAAAAGTTTTGTAAGCAGCAGCGGTGTTCTTACATTAACAGCAGCGGCAAGAGCCAAATGATCTTCGCTTGTAGTTTCGAATAAACCAATTGGAGCAAATGCAGCATTGTAAACAAGCAAACCAATTGAAACATTAAGAGAGCTAACTAATTCTTTCACATTTTCGAAATCTGCCATATCTGCTGCTATAGAAATAACATCAATATCATATGTGTCTTTAAGCCGGGAAGCCGCCGCTTTCAGCCGATCTTCTTGACGCGCAACCAAAACCAAGTTTAATCCACGCCGCGCAATCGCCTCTCCAAAAGCGTAGCCTAATCCGTCAGAGCCACCGGCGACCAACGCGTACTGCCCGTATTTTTCTATAAACTGTGCCGTTTTCATTAGAATTACCTTAACAAAAGAATAAGAAAGAAGAAATCTTTTGGACTATTAATGGTGTCACCCAGCCAACCTTTACGAACTCTATTTTAAGTGTAGTTCCCGTTTTTATCAACTAAAATTGTTGTCGAATCAGTATTTCCTGTATAAAATTCTGAAAATTAGGAATGGCACGGTTGTTTCCGCTGATAGTTGACATCGGTGGTATAACAGCAAACTTTTTCAGTTGATAAACGTTGTCATCTTGTCAGTAGCATCGTTAATTTTATGTTATTTTTTGCCTCTCCAAAATGCAGGTTAATGATATGAACTCAACGACTGATATAAAACGCATTGGGCAAAAAAATCTTCACATAACCCGTGGCGCGGTTTTCATCGTATACAGCTTTCTACCCGTCGTGATATAATCAATCGTCTTATGACATCTGGAGGGAATGACAACATGAATATCAACAAGAAGCAGATCAATATCTACACCGCCATGGTGTTTGGCGCAGTTTTCTTCATGTGTATGTCCAATAACATCGTCGGCCCGCTGCTGGGCGACATCATGGGGCATTACGACATCCGTCTGGACGGCGGCGGCCTAATGTCGATGTACCAAAACCTCGGCGGCACTGCGGCCATCATACTGTTTTCCTTCGTAATGGACAGGCTGAACAAGACCGTCGCTTTCATCGTACCCATGCTTTTCGTTGCCCTGTCGTTGCTGCTGATTGGCATCGCTCCACCATACGCCATATTCATGCTTATGTTCCTTTTCTTCGGCATATCATTCAGCACAATGGATATGACCGGTAATGCCCTCGTGTCCGATGTTCAGCAGAAAAAGTGCGATACTGCGCTGAGCCTGATGCACGGTATCGCGTCTATCGGCGCGGTGGCCGCCCCCCTCATCGCGGGCGGCATCATGGAATCCGGGCTGCCATGGCAGTCCGTTTACACCGCGGTGGGGTGCTTCATTCTCGCTGTGCTTGCAGTCTACATACTAGCTTCGGTTTATGCACGCCGGAGCCTGAAAGCCATTAAGGCGGTGCATCTGGGCAATAAAGAAAAAGGTGCGGCCAAAAGGTTCCTCGCGGACAAAAATGTCTGGGTCGCCGTTCTTTGCACGCTGATGTTCGGCGGTTACCAGAGCGGCATACTCGTCTGGGTGTCACAGTATTTCAAGGAAGTGTTCGGTTTCGGACAGTTGGCAGCGGGGCTTGGTCTCACCGCATACTGGCTGGGCGCGGGCATCGTCCGCCTGCTGTTCGGGATAGTTCCGCCGCTCCGTAAACTGCAAACCCGGCCCTTGAATGTTTACGGCAGTATACTTGCGGGAGCGGTTCTCATCATTGGCATGCTGACTCGTAGCTACGCCGTGATGCTGATATGCGTATTTCTCTCGGGCGCGCTCAACGCGCCGTTGCTGCCCCGGACAATGGGGTTGGTCAGCGGCTGGTACCGTAATAACTCCGGCCTCGCAGCCAGCTCCGTGTTTGGCGCGCTGTATCTGGCCTACTCATTCTTCCCGCTGCTTATGGGTACGCTGGCCTACGCGTGGGGCATGGACATGCTGATGATTGTGCCTGCGGCGTGTACCGTACTATCGGGATTGATCGCGGTGTTGCTACCTAGGGAAAGTACAAATTTGGAGTTAACCTAATAGGTCGTAATAGTGCTTTAGTATATCAGTTCTTTTTATTTGGTCGCAAAGAAGCTTTCTGATCATGCATCGTCATCCGGCATCCCACACCTGAGAATATCTGGCGCAAAGGTCGCGTCTCCTCTTGCAGCAGCCTACCGCGATTACCGAATATGATGCGCAGCTGGTTTGGCAGCTGTTGAAAAAGTCACCGTCTACGAGGACAAATTTACCGTGGAATTTAAGTCCGTAGTGATGGTAGATGTTGATGAATAAGGGCAGAAATGACACGAGAGTACTCTACGAGATTTGATGTATAGTGCCTTATTTATTTGTATTCCTTATAAAGCTCAGGAACTTTCATGGCAAAATTGCGGTATTCAATGAAGCAGTGAGCCGCAATTTTGCCGTCTCATCCGTCAGCATAAACTTGCGTATGAAAGGGTTTTTGAGACGCTTACCAGTCAAAACCGGCTGACAAGAAAATGTCCGTCCTCTTACTGAAAAAGATATGCGCCATTTGTATGCTGAATCACGTTTTTATATGCTCCCATATGACCGAAAAGATAGTGGCGACCTCATTTTGTTACATCAGCGCAGAATCAAAGTCAAACATTTCCGGCATTACAAAATCAATGACCAGCAGCATTTTCCTGCCACCGATACGCTCAACCGGGTATTGCGTATTCGGTCGGAAGGCCGGCATCTGCGACACGTTGAAAAAGTCCTTGTCTCTTTTGGCATATCCTCCTTGTCTTCGTCCCGGTCTACATATTAATTTTCATTGTTTTTTCCAGGCCCCTGTATCGAAAATACTCGTTGGGATCTGTAAATACCCCATCAATCAGAATTGAAGAAGTAGGGCAAAAATTATAGCAACGCATACAAGAAGTGCATTTATCAGAAAATGAAAATTGTTCACCATTAAACCTGATACAGTTCGTAGGACAGTTTCTAATACAAGTCATACACATATTGCATGATTTTATTTGTATGCTCAAAGACCGATAATTATTTTCTATCGCTATTTTAGATTTTTTACGAATTATGATTCCAGGTAGTAAATATAAACCAATTCCTCTTATGTATTTTTTTGAAACCAATAATCTGCTGACCATAATTTCTATCGTTTTTACAGCCTGCTTTTTTCTGGCGATAAGTTTTTCTCTACTTATCAATCTCGATTTATGCCTATAGGTTGATATATTATTGCAAAATCTGATATTCGCATAAGCCATTAATATAAAGCAATCCTTGTCAAGCAGCTTTTCGATTTCAATTGGTCCACATGCATTTACATATCCAAAAGTATTTATGATATATAACGGCTTTGAATGAATTTTTTCAGCTTTCATAATATCTGTAAGGCAGTTGATAAATCTCTTCATTATGGGCGGAATATCGGCTCCGTATATAGGATTTGCAAAGCCTATATAACTTGATTCTCTGATAATTCTTGCAAAGTCTTTACTTGAGCAATCATCAAAATTGTCAATTGAATATAACTCGGCTTGATGACCGTTTTGGTTTACAATATGACTAAATTTCTCAATTGCCCATTTTGTGTTCCCGGTTCCACTGAAGTAAAAAGTTGAGAATAGCATCTCTTTTCTCCTTGATAATATTATCTTTTAACCATATTACAATAACATCAAAATGTCCAACCAAAGCACACAAGCACACAAAATTTGAAAAACATCCCAATCTGCTCATTACGTTTCAAAATCGACCCATGGACTTGTTCCCACGGAGTGACAAAATCACGGTTTTCAAACTCCAGCTTTTGGCCTCAAAAGGTACAAATGACTTATTTACTGGGGTTCTCACACAATCACTTCTCAACCCTTGACATCAATACTGCCGTCTCAACGTGTGATAGTAAGTCTAAAGTATAGTATAAGTTGGTGATTGATTTTCATGTTTTATAGATTAATCATAAATGGTAAAGAACGCGATAATAACAAAGCGAAAAACAATAATATACATACTGTTAAAACCAAAAGAGCTATATTTATGACTTTATTAGTTCTGTTTTTTAACAGTTTAAATGCTAACTCATAAATACCAATGCCAGTCATTCCACCCAATGTGTTGCAGAGCAAGTCTGTTACGTCCGTTCTTCCGATTGCAAAAATAAATTGAAGTATTTCAAAAGACAAGCTAAAACAAAGCATTATAATAACTTTTATTATAAAAGAGGGACGTCAACTATTTTGTAGACAATTTGCTAAGCTACCCTATCCGACCTCTCTGTTTTCTCTGCTTTCAATGATTTGAGATATTCTTTCGGCGACATATAACCGAGTCTTTTCTGGATTCTCTTCA
>JAEWQS010000098.1 GCA_023399095.1 Bacillota bacterium | reverse complement strand
ACGCCCTTTGGGCTGTCCTGCCGTGTCTGCAGAAACCACGGCGGCAGAGGCTCCATGTCAACCCTTTAGTTCAAAATTTTCGACACTTCACTGCTTAGTTCCTTGTCCGAAATTTTAGCACCGACCCTTCTCCGCCTATATCTCCCACAATTTCAAGTCTTAAAATAGTGTCTAATTTACTCATCTTCTCCCCCTAATCGAATAGAAGCAAAACCAGCTACAATAGATTCCCTTTCTTCTTTTGAATAATCATTCCATTTATCAAATTCAAATAGACATTTGTTAGCGTCCATTATAGACGATACTTCCTTTTGGTTCATTTCTAACAATCTTGCTATAGTATTTTTTCGACCTGAGAAATAATTATTAACCGAACAATTACTTAATAGTTCTTGTAATACACCTTCAATATATGTTCTTTCAATTATTCCGTTATTAACAGTCTGACTAATCTCGGCTATACGAATCCCAGCGTTTGATACTCCGAATTCCTTTATAATTGATTGAAACGAAGTTCTAATATAACTTAGCCTATCAGGCATTAGTAACGCCATTGGAACTGTGAATTTTTCTACTGCCGTTATGTAATAATCAGTATCAGTTTCTTCAACAATGCTATAATATATTTGTTTTGATTGAACTCTTATCCCAATCGCCTTCAATTTTTCCTCTCCTTTTCATACTGAGAAATAGTTCCATTGCAGCTACATATCAAAATTCGACCTATTTCTTAAAATTCCTTCATTAATAGCATAAAAAGGTACATCATACCAGAATTAAGCCTGCACCCATATTTAATACATACAAGCCCTCTGCCACACATACACATGTATCAAGTATGTACAAAGGGGGATCAAAGTGGTATGAAGGAGTATATCGAGGATCGGGTGCAGCGCATTGCGGACTATGTGCTGGAAAGCGGCGCGACGGTTCGTCAGGCGGCCAAAGCTTTCGGCACAAGCAAGAGCACAGTGCATAAGGATTTAACGGAACGCCTGACCGCCATCTCGCCAGCGCTGGCCAAGGAAGTGGCGGAGGTGCTCAAAAAGAACAAGGACGAAAGACACATTCGCGGCGGCAATGCCACGCGGTTGAAATATAAGAGCCAGTAATCGCGGCAGATTGGAATGTCGTGTGTTCCACTTCGCAGTGAGCTTGTCGATTTGTCATGTTGAGCTTGCGAAACATCCCATGGTAGATTCTAATCCGCTACGTCGTCACCCGCTATGCGGGTTCAGAATGACACCTTGCACAGCAGTGAGCCGCGTTAAAGCGCGGCTTTTGAACGAGAAAAAGCTGTGATTCTTACCATGACCGAAGCGCGTTGCCTAAAGAATAAAGGTGCGGTATAATACAGGAAAAAGCTGTGCGGGGGAGTCTATGCGAAAGACGGAAATCGGCCTTGGCGTGGTTGCGGGTATTGTCGGTGTTGTGCTTGCGGTGCTGTCAATGCTCACGATATTGCCATATTCAACGAAAGACATCATCATGCCTCACGATGCGGCCAGCGTGCAGACCTACGCGATCATACTGCTTGCGGCCAATGTGCTGGGCATTGCGGGCGCGGTGCTCGTGAAGTGGCATCATGTGCTGGGTTCTGTGATCATGATGCTGGTGGCGTTTGCTTCACTGATATTCGGGTTTCCGTGGCAGTCTATCACGGCTGTAATCTATATCATCAGCGTTGTGCTGGCGGTGGTGCCTGTCAAAGCCGAACCGGCGAAATAACAGGAGACGCGTATGATACTTGTGACCGGAGCAAGAGGGCATATCGGCAACGTGCTTGTGAGGCTGCTCCATGAAAAGGGACACCGAGATTTAAGGCTGATGGTGCAGAGCGGTGATACATCGTTCATCGAGCCATACGCAAAAGAAATTGTGCGCTGCGACATCAGGGATGCCAAGGCCGTGGAAAACGCGGTGCGCGGCTGCAGCGATGTGTTTCATCTCGCGGGCTATATTCATATGTCGGGAACCAACAAGCAGCTGCTTAACGACATCAATGTCGGCGGCGTGAAGAACATCGTGAATGCCTGCTTGAGCTGCGGCGTGAAACGCCTTGTGCACGTGTCCAGCATACACGCGCTGTCTCCTTCGGCAGATCTGCGCATCGATGAAACGCTCGATCCGGATTTAAGCCGCTGTGCGGATGAATACAGCCGCACCAAGCTCAAAGGCACGCTTGAGGTGATGGCGGCGTGTGAGCATCGCGGCCTTGATGCCGTTGTCGTTTTCCCGACGGGCGTGATCGGCCCGCACGATCATCGGTCATCCATGACGGGCACGATGTTTAAAAAGTATATCGGTGCCAGCGGCACAAAGCTTTGCTTTAGAGGTAAGTTCGACTTTGTCGATGTCCGCGACGTGGCGGACGGTATTTATCGGGCTTGGCAGTTTGGGCAGCTGGGTCAGGGTTATATACTCTCGGGCGAGCAGTGCAGCATCGAAAACATGATTCGCCTGATCGGGCGGTATTCGGGAAAAGAGCTAAAGACGCTCAACATGCCCACATGTCTTGTGAAAGCCTGCGCGTGCGTCATGCCCGTGTATTACTCGCTGGCGAAAAAAACGCCGATCATCACAAAGGAAAACGTGGAAGTTATGGTGTCCGGCGTGAGCATTTCCAACGAAAAGGCAAAGACCAAGCTGGGGTTCTGCCCGCGTCCGCTCGAACAAACGATGCGCGACACGGTCGAGTGGCACAGCAGTGCTGCTGCCAGGTAATGGTTTCAAAAATTTAACACTCTGTTCATGGCTAAACACATTGTTTGGGGTATAATAATATCAAAGGAACATAATTTTACTTCGTCTCTCTTTAAACCGTTATTATCATATGTATTCATGAGAAGGAGATGATAGTGAATGATATTGGTGACAGGAGCAGGCGGGCATATCGGCAATGTGCTCGTCAAATATCTCTATAAAAAGGGCTACAGGGAACTTCGGCTTTTCGTACAGCAGGATGAAGACATATCATATATAGAGAGGTACGCCAAGGAAATTGTCCGTGGCGACATACGCGATTATATGGCGGTATCCGCTGCCGTACGCGGGTGCGAGTTTGTGTTCCATCTGGCCGGTCTTGTGCAGATTTCCGGCATGCGCAAAAAGCTCATATACGATGTCAACGTGGGGGGTACGCGCAATTTGGCGCAGGCTTGTCTGGAAAAAGGCGTTAAACGGCTCGTGCATGTCTCCAGCGTCCATGCGCTCAAAGAGCCCGAAGCGGGCAGCGTTGATGAAACGCTGGATACTGATGTACATAATTTACTGGGCACCTATGCAAAATCCAAGGCGATGGGCACCATCGAAGTCATGAACGCCATGCAAAAAGGCCTCGACGCTGTCATCGTGTTTCCGACCGGCGTCATCGGCCCCTATGATTTTCGCTCCTCGTACACGGGCAGTGCCATTAAGGGCTACATCGACGCAAAGAAAACACAGTATTATTTCAACGGCAAATATGATTTTGTGGACGTTCGCGATGTGGCGGACGGCATATTCCGCGCGTGGAAATACGGCGAGAAGGGTCAGGGCTATATCATATCGGGGAGCGTGGCCAGCCTTGAGGATATCATCAAGGCTGTCGAGCAGAGCGCAGGGCACACCATCAAGCGACATCGGATTCCTGTATGTCTTGTGAAGGCTGCGGCTATCCTTGCGCCTGTGTATTACGCGTTGGTTCGCCGCAAGCCGATACTATCCAAATATTCTATCGATGTGCTGATGTCCAACTCGAGCATATCATGCGAGAAAGCGCAAACAAAGCTCGGCTATAAACCACGGCCTATGA
>JAEWQS010000010.1 GCA_023399095.1 Bacillota bacterium | reverse complement strand
AAAAAAGAGGAGGTAATACGACATGAACAGCAAAATATCAAAACTTCTAAACGAGCAGATCAACAAAGAGCTTTATTCCGCTTATCTCTATCTTGATATCGCGGACTATTATGCCGATCAAGGACTGAACGGCTTTGAAAATTGGTTTTATGTTCAGGCACAAGAGGAACGTGATCACGCCATGCTGATTCGCACATATCTTCTGAACAACGACGAAACGATTAAGCTGACAGCCATCGCGGCGCCTGAGCTCAAAAAAGATGGGCTTAAAACGCCCCTTACCCAAACGCTGGCACATGAGCAAACGGTTACCGCATCCATAAATAACATTTATGGCGCGGCATATGAAGAAAAGGACTTTCGTGCCATGCAGTTCCTCGACTGGTTTGTGAAGGAGCAAGGCGAGGAAGAAAAGAACGCCACCGATCTGATACGAAAATTCGATCTGTTCGGCAGCGATTCCAAAGGACTCTATTTGCTTGATCAGGAGCTGGCCGGACGCGTTTATGCCCCGCCATCCCTCGTTTTGTAAAACATAATCAGATTGAAAAGGCTCTGAAAAGGGCCTTTTTTCGTCTGTTTAGTGTCCTCCGCAATCATGCGCATGCTCATGTTCATGACACACGGATTCAGACGATATTAATGCTCCGTTCAGATAGCTTGTGGCGGCTTGATCGATATCACCGGCCGCACCTACGATTACCTCAATGCCCTGTTCGGCGAAAAGCGCCTGAGCCATTTGACCCATACCGCCTGCTATAATCACATTCGCGCCTTTTTCCTTCAAGAATACGGGCAGCACGCCGGGCTGATGTCCGGGGTTTGGCGCGAAATTCTTGTTCTTTATTTGTGTTCCTTCTGTCTCGTAAATCGTGAAGCCTTCACAATGTCCGAAATGCCCGGAGACTTGCCCCTGCTCTGATGCTATCGCGATCTTCATACCTTTTACCTTCCCTCTTTCCTTTGCTTCAAAAGTGGTAATTTTATAGCTTATTTATCTTTTTTAACCGCATCCATCACCTGCGTGGTGATATCGGCGATCGTTTTGTTCGTCTGCTCATCCTGTTCTTTGAGCCCCAGTTCAGTGATATCCGCAATAGCGGGCAGCATAGGCAGCTCTCCCAGCAATTGCACATCCAGCTCTTTTTCAAACTCGCCTCTTTTGCCTGAAAACAGCTCTATCTTCTTGCCGCAATCCGGACAGGTTAAGTAACTCATGTTCTCCACCACACCGATGAGAGGAATCTCCATTGTTCTGATCATGTTAACGGCTTTGGCGACGATCATTGACACCATATCCTGCGGCACACTCACGATCACCATGCCGCTGATGGGAATAGACTGCATCACAGTCAGCGCCACATCACCTGTGCCCGGCGGCAGATCAATGATGAGGTAATCAAGCTCACCCCAGAAAACCTCTTCCCAGAACTGTTTCACAGTTCCCGCGATGATCGGACCGCGCCAGATGACCGGCTGTCTTTCGTCGCTTAACAATAGGTTCAGAGACATCACAGAAATCCCGTCTGCCTGTACGGGGATAATCCCCAGCTCGCTCTGCCCGACTCTGCCGTCTTTTATGCCCATCAGACGCGGAATACTCGGGCCTGTGATATCGGCATCCATAATGCCAACCTTAAATCCGCGTTTTTTTAATTCCTTGGCAATCAAAACGGATATCGTGGATTTACCCACACCACCTTTGCCGCTCATCACCCCGATGACGCGCTTCACGTCGCTATATTGGTTGTTCTTGATCCCGCAGGAATCCTGAGAATTACATTCGCCCTTAGATGGGCAGTTGCCGCAATCAGCCATAGTTGATACTTCCTCCATTATTGTCATATGCCAATTAAATTCTATGCCTCTGTTCCCCTTTTGTCAATCCAAAAAACATGATGACTCGAACGGAATAAAAATGCGTTTGAGGTTTAAACATGGCTGTGTTAAAATATTACCGTTACTTTAAAAATATACTTTATTTATAAGCGAGGAGATGAGCGGTATGCCAAGGCCCAGAAAACAAAAGCTCATATGCAGCCTTCCCTCATGCAGCACCTTTGCCCCTTGCCCCAGCAGCAACCGTAACGAGGGTGAGGCGGTTGTCATGAGCCTTGAAGAATATGAGACCATACGGCTGATCGATCTTAACAATATGGATCAGGCGCAGTGTGCCGAAGAAATGGGCGTGGCGCGTTCCACGGTTCAGCGTCTTTATATGGACGCGCGCCGCAAGATCGCAGGCTGCATTGTGGAAGGACGGAAGCTGAAAATATCAGGCGGCGATTATACGCTATGCGCAAAGCGCGAAGATCCTGCCAAGTGTCAGAATTGCCGCCGCCATCGCGAGCGGCATGGATTGGTATAACACAGCATTTATTCATATGAATTGAAATCTCTCAAATCAACATTGTTTCTCAAGCTTCGCCAGCCGAAGCAAGCAGCTCCTTCGCTGAATAAACCGGCTGCTGACAGGTGAAATTCTTACAGACGTATCCCGCAAAGGGAGCGTCTGTTTTATATTGCGCGAAATGCGGCAAAGCCGTGTCCATCTCGGCGCTTGCGTCATACCATATCGTCGTGGTGAATGGATCAAATTCTTGCAGCAGCGTTTGATAAGCGTTGGCGGCTTCTTCGCTGTCCGCCGGTGCGGATATCACAATCTGACGGCGAGGCACCTCTTGGCGCATTATCGCGAACAGCAAATACACATGAGACGGCGGTGACGCCGCAGCCATCGGCATCATATCGGCTATGGCTCTGTCTGCCTCTTCCTGCCACGTTGCTTCCCCTGTGATGTGATACAGATTGACAAGCGCCATCACTGCGCTTGCGCTGCCCGAAGGGATTGCGCCGTCATAGTCGTCTCGCGGGAGCATGAAAAGCGCTTCCGAATCCGCCGTTGTCATGGCAAAGCCGTTATTTTCGCGAAACAGCTTAAGCATCTGAGATGCAAGTGTTTTTGCCTTACGTATGTATTCCGTTCTCCGAGTGGCAGTATACAGCGTTGTCAGAGCGCCCGCCATATTCGCATAATCCGCAAGAAACGCGGGGCCTCCGGGGCCTTCCATATATGTGCCGCATGTCAGGCCCGTTTCATTCATCATGGTATTGATGATAAAATCTGCGGCTCCTTGCGCGCTTTGAATGTATTCCGTAAGGCCAAGCTTCATCCCCGCCTCTGCCATGCCCTCAATGGCCAGCCCGTTCCATGCCGCCGATATTTTGGTGTCTTTAAACGGCGCGATGCGGTTCTTACGCTGCTCGTACAGTTTGCGAAGCACAGCTTCATCCGTTTCGTCTGCAAAACCGTCCACGCCGATACGGTTCAATATTGTATTGCCTTCAAAATTTCCTTTGGGTTTCACGCCGTAACGTGATTCCAGCAGCGCCAGCTCATCAGCAGAAAGAATACTTTTGAGCTCATTATATTGCCAGACATAGAACTTGCCTTCTACGCCTTCCGAATCCGCGTCCTCCGCCGAAGCATAAGCGCCCTGCGCAGTCTGCATATCACGTATCAGATAATCGGCTGTCTTTTCCGCAACAAAGCGGAAAATCGCATCTCCCGTGGCGGCATAGGTTTTCGCATACGCGTTAAGCAGCAGCACGTTGTCGTAGAGCATCTTTTCAAAGTGCGGCACGAGCCATTTTTCATCCGTCGAATAACGCGAAAACCCGCCGCCTGCGTGGTCGTATATACCTCCGCGATACATATGCACCAGCGTGTGCTTGACCATATCCAGCGATTCCTTGCGTTCGTTGGCTTTCCAGTCTTCCAGCAAAAAGAGCAAATAATGCGGCATAGGAAACTTGGGCGCATTAGAAAACCCGCCCAGCCGGTCTTCAAACATGTCGCTTAAGTTGGTGAAGCCGTTTTCCAGCACTTCATTGATCTCTGCCGCTTCGCCCAGCTCTTCTGATTGATTAAAAAGCGCCACGATCTCTTCGCCGCGATTAACAAGCGTGTCACGTTCTTGCCTCCATATCGTTCCGATTCGCGACAACAAATCGACAAGCCCGATACGTCCGTATTTTGTATGCAGCGGAAAATATGTGCCCGCGTAAAACGGCTTTTTGTCCGGCGTCATGATAATGGTGAGCGGCCATCCGCCGCTGCCCGTCATCGCCTGACAAACGTTCATGTACACCGTATCGATATCGGGGCGCTCTTCCCTATCCACCTTTATCGGCACGAAGTGCACGTTGAGCAGCGCGGCCGCTTCCTCACTTTCAAAGCTTTCATGCGCCATCACATGACACCAATGACAAGTAGAATATCCGATGGACAGGAACACGGGTTTGTCTTCCATGCGCGCTTTTTCAAATGCTTCTGCGCCCCACGGATACCAGTCGACTGGGTTATGCGCGTGCTGAAGAAGATAGCCGGACTGTTCGTTTGATAGACGGTTGGTGTGGGCGGTATTTGTGGTCATAATCATCACTCCAAGGGTAGTATATCACGATTAGAGTACCCTTGTTGCCAAATATTTATTAGATAGGTATAATATAATAAGGGCTTAAAATAAATCTTGTTTTTTATCACTTATTGTTTTGGAGTTAAAAATGAAGAAAATAGCTATTATTTTGTTCTTCTTATTTTGGACAGTGGCTTTGATTAGCTCAACAGGTTGCCATAAATACCAAGAGGGGTTCGAATATAGCAATACAGAGAACATATTTCGAAAGCAGGACACATTTATTAATTCGGGACAATATACTGCCTGTAACAATGGACGTATTTACTATGTGTCTCAGGAGAATGGTGATGACGGAATATCCAGTATGAATTTTGATGGCAGTGACGTCAAGTTTGAACTGTCAGTGCCAAAAATTTCAGATCTGATTGTTACAAAAGATAACATTTTTTACATTGGAATTGATCACGTAGAGAAGGGTGAAAAATATTTCAGTCTTTTTCAATTTGATAGGACAAATCACAAGATAACAAAAATCTCCTATACTGAGGATCCAGAATCAGTTTATGATGCATATGTGACTGAGAACGGTGCAATTTTTGTTCTTGCACCCTTAAATTTAACTTCTTCGGCAGGGTCTACCAACTATTCTTTTGTCATAAATAATAGTGAAGAATTCAAAATTAAAAAGATACTTAGTGATGGAAATAATGATTTATATTATGGAAAAAATTCAGAAGTTTTTCTAATGGTATTAAATAATAATTACTCTTCAAATAAATTGAATGCAATAAGCAGTCACAGTGCTTCATTTGTTGATATTACTAATGGAACTGCCTTTATGGATGATCTCTGGATTAAGGACGAACCATATTTTAAAGCTTTATGTACACATGATAACAAGGGTTGGTTCTCAATTGAAGATGTTTTGTATGAACTTGACTTGGAGTCAATGCAAATCAACTTTATCTATACCAAAAACCATATGTCTCAGGAAGATATTATGTATAATGCGAAAATTACAGAGATGTGTTTTTCGGGAGACAACGCTTACATTATCTTCAAAGAAGACACAAACGAAACTGAACATCTGTATGCTCTGAATCTGGATAAATCAGCATACAGTAAGTTAGGTGATTTCAGCACTGATAAAGCACTCTTGAATATTGCAAATGGGCAAATTCTTTGGGCTGAGGGTTATGTTATTCACTGTGACGCGATCGATGTAGGTGAGTATTATTCGCGTATTGGGGAATCGGTATTTGAGATCAAGATGCCTGAAAACATCATCAGCAATAACATACTGGAAACCGCAGGAGATTGGTTGTTTATATATCAGAAAGACGAAAAAACAAGTACATCTCCAAATAAGTTATTATATAAAGTTAACTTGATTACAAAAGAGATTGTGGATATCAGATAACAGTGATATAAATTCAATTTTCTAAATACTTGGTTCTATTTCGCAATATGACACCAATGACACGTGGAATACCCGATGGATAAGAATATCGGCTTGTCTTCCATGCGTGCTTTCTCGAATGCCTCCGCGCCCCACGGGTACCAGTCTACGGGGTTTTGGGCATGCTGAAGTAGATAGCCGGATTGTTCATTTGCGAGGCGGTTGGTATGGGCGGTATTTGTGGTCATAATCATCACTCCAAGGGTAGTATATCACGATTAGAGTACCCTTGTTGCCAAATATTTATAATATAGTATAATACAATTATTAGTTAGCTTGGGGGGGGCTTAAATGAAATGGCTTAGACTACTGACAATTTTAATTATCGTTATCATCGTAACATCAATTACTTCCACTGTTACACTATCAAATGTTTATTCAGCCTACAAAGGAAATGTTGAGAGTACTGGTTTTGTCATTAAAGAATTTGATGGTTCAGGCGGAGTAAAATTTGATGTGGATGACGATGGAAAACTCTATTTTGCAGTTGATGATGCGACTGAAAAAGCAATAACGATTTATGATAAAAAAGGCATATATTTATATTCTCTACAAATACACTCGGGTGGAGAAATTGGAGTGAAAATAGACGATGATAATAATATCTTGGTATGTTATGCACGTAAGGAATCAATTGATATCTATAATAATCAAGGAATCTATATCAAAACAATAAGTGATATTGGCTACTTGCAAGAGAAAGAGTTCTTTCCCTATTATAATGAAAACAAAAGAGAACGAAATGGTATAGTATATATTAATAGTAAAGGAACGATAACAAAAATTGAAAACGGCATTGAAACTGTAGTATTTACTATCCCAACATGGCAAAAATGGCACAGGGCTGCTTCTACGATAATGGTATTATCAATAGTTGCTTTGTTCCTGAGAATAGCTATTCCTCTTTGGATTAAAGCATATAAAGAGCGTAACGGACGATGATATAATTTGGTTCTATTTCGCAATACGGTCACGAATAACAGGTGGAATACCCGATGGACAGAAACACGGGCTTATCTTCCGTACGCGCTTTCTCGAAAGCTTCATTCCCCCACGGGTACCAGTCCACGGGGTTATGGGCGTGCTGAAGAAGATAGCCCTTATAGTATCATGCGACTTAAGCAGTGCGAACAGCAACCACGCAGGGCGCACGACATTTGACCTAAAACCACGCAAAGCGGCGGGCGAAAAAACGCCCGCCGCGCTATTCGGTTAATACGGGAAGAACTTAAATGAACAGGTCATTCAAACTAATGATTTTACTTCCTTTGCTTTCATAATAACGTAGCATTTCGTCAATTTTCCTTTTATCATAACTGGTCACGCAATCCGACAGAACGTTAACGCCATAATTTGCTTTGCGTAAGTTGTAACAGGTTGATTTAACGCAAGCAACAGCATCTGCTCCTGCTATGTAGAAATCGCAAATTTCATTTTTACTAATAAAGTCTGTAAATTCTTCACTGCTTAATGCGTTTCCTTTGTATTTTGTAAAAACATTTTTTGATACTATTTTCAAGTCTGAAGCTAATTCAGCCCCATAAGTATTGGGTTTAAAAGTCCTCGTGCCGGCTGATAAGTTTTCATGCCTTATATATATAACATGAATATTATTATTGACTGCCCAATCAATAGCATTATTGATATTGCCAATAACCTCCTTGTAATTCTTTGTTATGTCATTTTGAATATCGACTATGACTAAAGCTTTTTTCTGCATTTGTTTCCTCCAGATAGTTTGATTGATTTGTTTGCTTTTTTATTATACCTTGTAATTGTTGACAACAGTATGGTAACAATCTATATTGGTAACAAGAAATTTTGGAAGGCGGCTATCAGATGAAAGTTGACAGACTTGTTAGCATTATTATGATACTCCTTGATAAAAAGCGTATAGGCGCACAGGAGTTAGCAGATATGTTTGAAGTTTCACCCCGCACAATCTACCGTGACATAGACACTATCAACATGGCGGGTATTCCTGTTCGCTCTACATCGGGAGTGGGCGGCGGCTTTGAAATCATGCAGGAATACAAGATTGATAGAAAGGTTTTTTCGACCGCCGACCTTTCCGCTATATTGATGGGGCTTTCCAGTCTTTCGGGCATGATACGAGGTGATGAACTGGTAAACGCCCTTGCGAAAGTCAAGACTTTTATTCCCGCCGACAGAGCGAAAGACATTGAATTAAAAGCAAATCAAATATATATAGATTTAAGTCCGTGGATGGGCAACAGGAACATACAACCATATTTAGAAATTATCAAAACAGCTTTACAGGAAAGCAAGCTTCTCTCGTTTGATTATATAGACCGCTACGGTAATAAAACCGCACGAACAGCCGAACCGTATCAGCTTATATTGAAAAGTAGTCATTGGTATTGGCAAGGGTATTGCCATATAAGAAATGATTTTAGGCTTTTTAAACTATCCCGCACATCAAACCTACAAATACAAGAGGAATTTTTTACGCCTCGGAATTATCAAAAACCGCAGCTAGATTTTACTGATATTTTGGCAACTATGCAAACAGTAATCAAAATTCGTATTCATAAATCTGTCATGGACAGGGTACTTGATTATTGCACTTATGAACACTTTTCGACAGACGGTGATGAGCATTACATTGTTAGTCTTCCTTTCATAGAGAACGAATACAACTACAGTATTCTTTTCAGTTTTGGGGATAAATGTGAATGTTTAGAGCCGTTACATATCCGCACAGAAATGAAGCGTAGAATACATGATATAGCTGCCATATACGGTAGTTAATACATGGAGGAATGTCAAACTCATGAGCAGACGCGTACGGTGAGGAAAAAGTAATCAGGGCCTCATCTTTATCATATTATTAAACCGTAAATCAAATCAAACTCTCTTTAATACTAATGAGTTGTTATCAATTGGGCCATATAATTTATCGAATATATATGTAAATATGTACATTGACCAAATGCAGACAGATGATGAAATAAGGAACCATCCTTCTTTGTATATGACCAAATCAAGCTTTGCTGCCGCATAGAAAGCCCCATACAGAACAGATATGACCAGTATTCTCCACCTCCATTTAGTGTGTGAGAAATGTATTATCATTATTGGAACGCCAAGCAGCAGGTTATTTATTGCGGACAAAACAACCATACTTTGTTCAGCGTCCGGAAGGAAGCTTTCGCTTAATACCCTTATTCCGACTAATCTTTGCACCCAAACTATGATGTGCTGATGAAGAGCCGTGAGCCCGAAGAATATGAATATATAACGCCAAAACGGCGTGATACGGTTTGTTGCCTTCAAATATATTTTTTTAGTTATCCAAAACACCAATAAAAGGCCAATAATGGTCATCCATGTCTGATACCAGTTATGTTTATAAATCCCAAGCATAAGAAATATCTCCTCAATGGCTCCGTACGCTGCCGCGAATATTAGATACCAGTAGTACTTGAGCTTATAAACCGCGATCAGCAGCGCCGTTGCGCAAACCGAGAATTGAGAGAAGAGATTACCTGCAATGGAATCATCCGACGGGGATTGCGGTATGAGCATCGGAAAATACTGATAGCTTTTAAAATATGAGTATATGATCATTTCGAGGAAAAATGTCAATCCACTTATTGTAAGATATATAGCGATAATGAGTTTGCGGTTTTTTACTTTCCGAAGTATAAAAAATAACTCTATTATGGTTGTAATTCCAAGGAGAATATACCAGACAGTATGACGCCAAAATGTAGAATCCACGAAATATAATCCAGCAGTAAGTGCACTGTTTTCTATCATGCGGTATAGTCTCCAGTCTGGTTATGCTTTCAGATTTATTATTCCCTTATACGTATCAGATATTTGAAATGATATTATTTTGCTGTGCACATTAAATAATATCATTTCTTGTTCTCAACTCCGCATATGGAAGCTTATCTTGTGGAAAAATAGAAGTTAGTCATATGAATGGAGAATAATATGGGACTTGAATTAGCAATCCTTGTCATTGCATGGATAATCACTATTGTTGGATTAATTATTTTTGTACCAAAAATCAAAATCCGTGAAGCTTTTGTGATTTTTCTCTTCAAGCAATTCATCACATGGATAGTCGGCTTATTGGTGGTTGAGTTAGGTCTTATCATTTATCCGGTCAGATCCTTTGCAAACGCCACACAATCAAGCTTTGATTTTGAATATTTCATTTATCCGGCTATGTGTGTGGTATTCAATCTTCATTATCCTGTAGGTAAAAGCACTTTTAGACAGCTTATGCACTATATCAGTTTTTGCTCCGCAATAACCATTGTTGAAGTGTTTATTGAGAGATATACAGACATTATAGAATATATTCATTGGGAATGGTATGTGACATGGATAACTCTTTTCATCACATTTTACGCTTCAAGAAAATTTTATATTTGGTTTTTCAAATATAAAAACAAGTAGGCTTTCGTTGTTATTTAACAAGCTAGAAAGAAAGTCACCAGAGTTTATTTTGTTGCATACGATATATAGATAATATGTATCTATATAAATATATTTCTTCAGCCTGATTTGTAATAGATTAGCTTTACGATTTTTCCGGCATACCGCATGCAAGCAAAAATAACAGTAAAGCCCGCTGAGGATAACCTCGAAAAGGCATTTCGAGCTAATTGGAGGAGATTATGAGTAATATTGCAATGCAAATTGAACGTTTGGCCGGTGGGGCGTTATCGGATATAAGCAATGTCATTTTTGACTCAACAATATATTCCGACGGGAACATCAGCTACGATAGAAATACAGGGGTTATCACTATCGGCGAGCCGGGCAGATATGTGATAAGCTGGTGGATAGCCACGCAGTCTTCCCCGACAACCAATGTGCCCGTCTTCATACTTTATTCCTCACTTGGAAATGTGATAAAAAGCAATTCGCCAAATATAACCGGTGAAGTTGTGGGCTTTGGAATCATAGACGCTGGAATCGCTCCTGTTACGATTTCATTGGTAAATAACAGCGCAGCGATGGTCTACTATTCCGGCTTTGTGCCGGTAAAAGCGATGCTTACTGTTGTTCAAAACAGCGGCACCGGCATAGGGCCTCGGGGGCCAATGGGGCCGCAAGGTATACAGGGGCCTCCGGGAGCAATGGGGCCTCAAGGTCCTGCGGGCATACAAGGACCGCCAGGTGAGGGTTCATTGAGCGATTCTTCATATTGCTATGGTGTCACGCAGCTTGCCTATGTTTTGAACCAGTTGATAAGTATTTATAGCGAAAACACATGGACGGTCTACACAAACAGCCTTTACTCTATCAGCGGATCGCCGCATTCGCTATATACTTCGACGGAAGGAACAGGCGCCGCTCTGCTGATATTGTTTGACGGCACAAATTACGAATATCTTTCATTAACGTCCATCACGACAATCTATTTAGGGGATGGCACGGTATATGATGATTCGATCACGTATCTTAAACAGCCTGCAACGCTTTCTGAAGGCTGCGACACCGATCTTATTACCGCGATTCACACCTCTCTCCCGCTGATGACAGATATTGCGCTTCTGCTCGGCCCATCGACGAGTGTCTCCGGACAGGTCTATAGGAATGAATACGGCTTGCTGGTGTTGTCTGATGCGGACGGGAACACACCCGTTTTCATTGTTCCCAGCCAGATACAAGACATCACTGTAGCAAGTGCTCCGTTATTAAGTGCAGCACGGGCATCAAGTGTGAATATTGAACCGCTCAGTCAAAAAAGCCGTTCAGTCAGCAAGACAAAAGTAAAAGTTAAGATACTAAGAAGAAGAAAAAGACCAAAAGTAAAATTATCATGATCTTATTAACGTCATGACGGGTACTCAAACGACACTTTCTTTTGCTGTGTACCCGTCATATGGTTATCAAAGAGCGATTGCGTCATATCAACTCTTCATCATTTGGGATATTCATTGCACATTTATCGCTTTGGTCATGCCCCATCCACATTTCTTAGCTGCTCATTCACACGGCGCACAGCCTCCTCATGCAGCTTCGTCAAAGTACGGTCGTAAGTGAAAATGCCGTTGATTTCATCCTCAACATCACTGACTTGCGTATAGACCGATGCCGCCAGCCCTTCCTTAACGGCAGGCAGCACTTCTTGCCGGTACAGCGTTTCAAATGCGGCTGTCAGTTCATCTGTGCTCTCGTACATACGGTATCCAAACAGCACATCCGAAGTCATATGCCCTTTGCTGGGGCAGCTGTAACCGCCAAACTCGCTGAGCACCTGTATTCGTTTCTTTTTATCACGATGAATTTTGTATTTTTTATAGTAGATATGACGGCTTATAAAATCGCCGCCGCCCTGGTCGTGCCATCCGCTTGCATGATCGATGAGCCGTGTCGTGTCCATTTTCCTAAGCGTCTGCGATATACGGAGTGCATCAAATTGTCCCCAGCCTTCATTGAACGGCACCCAGACCGCGATACTCACGACGTTACGCAGCAGCTTGACTGTACGCACCATGTCTCTTTCAAACACAGCACGCCCCGCCTCGTTCCGGCGTCCAAAGAGCCAGAAGCGCCTGTCATTCAGCCGAATATTCACGAAGGGCAGATACTGCGTTACAAGAGGCTTGTATGGCCCGCCTCCGCTCACAAAATCCTGCCAGACCAACATGCCAAGCCTGTCGCAATGATAGTACCAGCGCAGCGGTTCAATTTTGATATGCTTGCGCAGCATGTTAAACCCGAGCTTTTTGAGTTCGCTTATTTCCCATACCATGGCTTCATCACCGGGCGGCGTATAAAGTCCGTCACTCCAATATCCCTGATCCAAAAGACCTGACTGGAACAACGGCTTGCCGTTGAGTGAAAAGCGCAGGTGTCCCTTTGCATCACGTGTGGCTGCGAATTCTCGCATGCCAAAATAACTCTCCACAGTATCCTTACCTGCGGTGATCTTCACTGTGTATAAAAACGGATCATCCGGACTCCAATACCGAAAATCTCTCATCGGGAGTTTCGCTGCATTTTCTTTAAAGCTGCCCTCTGATACAAGCTTTCCGTCTCCAAAAATTTGTATATTGAGTGTATTCGTCTCACTTCCCGTAAAATCAATTCTAAATTCCACCTCGGCATTGCCGCAATCAGGCGTGATGCGTATATCCGAGATGGACTGCTGTGGTACGCGTTCCATCCAGACCGTTTGCCAGATACCGCTTTGCGCCGTATACCAGATGCTGCCTCGGTTCAAATTCTGCTTGCCGTAAGCCTCGTTTCCAGTATCCGAATCATCTGTCACAGCCACGGTCAGCGTATTATCTCCATGTTGAATCAATTCCGTGATATCAAAACTGAACGGCCAGTATCCGCCAGAATGCGAACCGGCTTTTTTGCCGTTGCAATACACGGTGCAATGCTGATCCACCGCGCCGAAATGCAACAGCAATCTTTGCCCTTGAATGACCTCAAGCTGCAGCCTGCGTTTGTACCAGAGGATCTGTTCGGGCAATAGCTGACGATTCACGCCTGAGAGTAGGCTCTCGGGCGAAAACGGCACAACGATGTTTCCGTCATAGTCTTCCGGTTCCGGTTGATCCGTGTCACAGATTGCGTATTGCCAGATTCCGTTTAAGCAAAGCCAGTTGTCACGGCGCAGCTGCGGCCTTGGGTATTCACTGAGCGGGCAGTTTTTATCCAGCTCCTCTCCCCAACGCGTATATAATTCATGTGCTATTTTGCTTTTCATCTTCATGTGTTTACCATCGGTTCTCGGCATGTTCACAAAATGCCGTCATATTTTCTACCTCAATGATCTCTCCGTCCGGCAGCACAGCAGTGCCGCTATAGCTGCCAAAAATCTGATGGCAGTGCGTATTGATGACGATCATATTGTTCTCTGTAAAGCGATCGTATATGGGTGTCATGGTAAAGTCGAATAATCCGTCGTTATCTATGAAATGCCACGGTTTCATATAGTCTTGCTTGTCGCGCTCCACTATCAGCACATCCAGCTTATGCGCCTTGCCGTTCCAGAAAAACATGTTTTCAGTGGCATATTGCAGATCACCAAAGCCCCAACCGATATTAAAACCAAACCGTCCGCCGTTTACAAAACCCGCGCCTATTCCCCAAAACCACTCGTGCTTAAACGGCCACACACCACGCCCCCAGTCAAGCAGCGCCGTATCCTCCGTGCCCGGCTGCATGTGCATATCTCCGAACTTAACATGCCCGCTGATGCCGTAATAGCTTTCCTTATAGTTGAGATAGAACTGATTCTTTTTGAAGAAAGGTGTCGCAATCACGAGCTTCTCATTATCAGTATCATTATTGAGTACGAGATCTATGTCGATTTTGCCGAGTTTCTTATCTTCCGCCTGCATGAAAAGCAGGCGCTCGCTGCTGCGCGTTTCAAAGCGCATTTTGTAGTCCTTGCCTTCCGCCTCAAGCACATTGGGCTTTTCGGGATTTCGGGGCATGTCAATGCCGCGCATCGGCAGCGGCTTCATACGCGTGAAGCTTTTCTTTTCGCCTGTACGGATATTAAACAGCATAGCGGAAAAGCTCGCGACATAGGATACATGCCCGATTGTCAGCTGAAGCACATAATCACCCGAAATGACCTGATAAAAATCCCACTCCTTGAGTGAAAAGAGCCCGGCGTTAATCTGCTCACGGTTGTACTCAAACAGCATCTTTCTGGCATAACCCGGCTGTATTAGTTCCCCCTTCTCGTCAAGAAGCGTCTGCGCAGCTGTGATTTCCCTTTGCATGTTTATCTCCTTTCCCGTTACGCTTGCACTTTATCGTTTTGAAGCCGCTGATAATAACGCTTGCCTGCGAAATACAACGGTATAAATGTCAGCAATACCAGCACGGCAGCCCAAAGATACATCGATTCCGTGGGGATGTTCTCCGTGATGCCGTATTCATTGATCACGGTACCTGCGCCATTCCTGATGACGGCATTGCCGATACTTGTACCGATAATCATGGGAATCAACGTGAAGAACATCACACGGATACCCTCAAACTGTCCACGGCTTTGGGCAGGATAAAGCTGCTTGACCCACATGGTCATGGATTGCATGATGAGTATGTATCCCGCTCCCGCCATGAATATGGCGAGGAACAGCGGCAGATTGGCAGCTGAGAGAATGTTTCCCGTATCAACCGTGCCCGGCTTTACAAACAGGTAAAGCACCCAAAGACCGATCATGTTGATCACAATCGCGGCTGCGGCGACATATGGCGTTTTGTTGCGGTTGATAAAGCGTATCGCCGGAATGGCAAGCAGCATGGCCACAATCAGCCCCAAGCCCTGTATCAGTCCCATGGTATCGGCAGAAAAGCCCATATAGTAAATCATCCAGTTGCCCATCTGCACAAAATAAACATTGAACGCGATGAAAAACAGCGTAGTGGCCACACAGACGAGCACAATTTCTTTCTGTCCGAAAAAGCTTTTGAAATTAAAGACCTTGCCAAACTGGTGCCAGAACGTACCATCCTTATACGGCTTGAGACCCGGTGCGTCTCGCAGCACCAGCAGCGACAGCACGCCCATCGCAATCACGAAAAGACCCATGACCCAGAAAAGACGCTGGTAATTGTCATCGCTACCGATCAGCATGCCGCCCACAACCGTTCCCACGATGGTTCCGATGACCGGCTGTGTGGCCAAGGCCGCGCCGATCTGCCCCCGGTTTTTATCCGTCGTCATGTCGTTGCTCCAGGCGTTATAGCCCGAATCGTTGCCCATGGAGCCAAAAAAGCTCATGACATCATCCGCCATAATAACAAGCACCGCCGCGAGCATGCTCATTTTGCTGGCTGTCCCCACCGTCCCGCTTCCGATGAACTCCGTTAAACCAAATCCAATGGTAAACACGCCCCAGACGATGTAACCGATAGAAATGAATTTACGCCTCGTCCCCTTCCGGTCGGACAATGTGCCAAAGAAGAAGGTCGCGAACGTTGTCACCAGTGCGCTTGTGATCACCATCAGCGTGACGATGTTGGAGTCTTTGGCGATCTTTGCGTAGATAAATGTGTTGAACCACTGATTTTCGATGTTCCAGCAGAGTTGACCTGCCAGCCCCAGGCCCCAAACAAGCCCCCAAAGTCTCAGATTTCCCATTGCTTTTTTCTCTTTCATCGTTTCCTCCATCGCGTTACGCAACAAGATAGTCAAGGATTAAGGTGTCTTATATCTTTAGTTTAAATAGAAATGTTTTGTATTTGACCATGCAAAAAGGGATAAATCGGAGCTTTTAGATATCATAATATTGTATATTCCTTAAACAAGTAATAAATCTATGAATTATGCGGTTATAATTGTTAATTCTACAATACCTTATAAAAGTCCTTTAACCCAGATGATAGCACCAAAGGTGCAAAAGTTATGTTGTTGGCTTTTCCGGCAGTAAATAAGCGCTTTGCTCTTGCTCTGCAAATTCCGTCATGCAGCTCCAGTATCGTTTGGGCATGTGGCTCATGCGGCAGCGGGGATTATGACGCTCCTTGATCTCAATGGTCTTATAGAACAAGCGCCATAGTTCTCGGAACTTTTGCTCCTCTTGGCCGGGGCTGGGTTGCTCAAACGCATCCACGCTGCATATATTCATCGAACGGTTTTCGTAAAGCAGCACCATGCCATGTGTTTTATCGAAGATGAGAAAGCGCTCCTCCGGATATCTTTCGCAAAAGTGCTGCGCGATGAGCGGCAGCACGATGTTCTTGGGCTCAATTTTTGCGACCAAAACGCCGTTCGTATCCGAGAAACGTATGAAGCCTTTTAAAAGATGCGCCTCACTGTCAAGATGCCTGACAGCGCCAAACAAGGCATGCACCGGTTCGTCGGTTAGCCGGTTCATAACCGAGGCGCCATGACGATAGCCAAGGCGCATAAATTGCAGAATCAGCAAATCCTTTTTGGGATGGCAAGTCATAAAAGCGCGCCGTACAAAATACAACGCCTGATATCCCATCTTTTTTGGAATGGATTTTTGTACGCGTTTGGCGCGCTCCATATCTGTTTCAATTGTTTTTATAGGCAGCAAAAGCGGAAGCGGCATGGTCTCCGGCAGTACATCCATCGGCAGTTCTTTTTTATCATAGCTCTCGAACACACAGCACAACAGCCCGTCGAAGCTGCCGTCATAGCAATATACGACCGGCTCTGAGGCACTTTCTACATTTCCCCGCTCAGGCATTTTTGCAGCTCCTCCCGCGCAAATGTTGGATGGTCGAACATGGAGATTTGCCGTGGCCTTAACGTGTCGTTTCCCGATAGCGCCTGATTCATCCTGCCGCGCGCCTGCTCCGACAGCAGCGCCTGCAGCATCATATCCTGCGCGATATCAAGGCCGTCCGGCCTTTTACCGTCACATGTAACAAAGTATTGCGCGCGTTTAAGGACAATTCCCAGCTTTTTGAGCCCGGCAAAATCCAGATGCCCCGTTCGGCGTGCTGCCACGATACGCTGAGCACCGCGCACACCTACTCCCGGCACGCGCAGCAGCATATGATACGGTGCGCTGTTCACTTCGACGGGAAAGCTTTCGGGATGATGCAGCGCCCAGTTGCACTTCGGGTCGATAAACGGATTAAAATTCGGATTTTCTTCATCCAGCAGCTCTGAGGCTGAGAAGCCGTAAAACCGAAGCAGCCAGTCGGCCTGATACAGCCGGTGCTCACGCAGCAAGGGCGGTTTTGTATCCGGCGTTGGCAGCAATGAGTTTTCAACCATGGGTATATATGCCGAAAAGAACACGCGCTTGAGCTTGTAGTTTTGATACAGCCCTTCGGTTAAGTTTAATATTTTAAAGTCGTTTTCTCCGGACGCGCCAATGATCATCTGTGTGCTTTGGCCAGCCGGTGCAAACTTTGGCGTGCTTTTGATGATCGCTTTCTCTTGGGTGTTATGTTCGATATGCCGGCGGATATAGCCCATCGGCGCAAGGATAGCTTGTTTCGTTTTGTCCGGCGCGAGCAAATGTAAGCTTTCCTGTGAAGGCAGTTCAATATTAACGCTTATGCGATCAGCCAACATTCCCAGTTGCGCAAGGAGCGCCTTGTCTGCGCCGGGAATGGCTTTGGCATGGATATATCCGAAGAATTGATACTGTTCCCGCAGGATGCGCAGCGTTTCAATCATGCGCTCGACTGTGAAATTGGGGTTTTTCATCACACCGGAGCTCAAAAACAGCCCTTCGATGTAGTTCCGGCGGTAAAAGGCAATCGTCAAATCTGCAAGCTCACGGGGTTCAAATGCCGCGCGCCGCGTGTCGTTAGAACGTCGGTTTACACAATAGGCGCAGTCGTATACGCACGCGTTGGTCATCAACACTTTGAGAAGTGAAATACATCGTCCGTCTCCCGAGAAGCTGTGACAAATGCCGCATGCAGCCGCGCTGCCTATCCCACCGGTAGTGGCTTTTTTATCGATGCCGCTCGATGTACAGGCCACATCATATTTCGCCGCATCCGTTAGAATCTCAAGTTTCTCAAATAGATCCAAAACGCTTTACACTCCTGCATTCAAGGTAGGTCAATTGTTGTTGCCATTATTATATACTAGAACATTTGTTCTTGTAAAGGATATTTCAGACATCATATAACTCATTATAAGCATCTTCTGAGTAAAAAATCGGACTTCAAGCAACACGTATCAGTGGTTCTCTAAATAATAGTTTTTTCCCTTGATTTTTTTTGTACGCCGTGATAACCTCAATCTAATTATAAACTCAATTTTAAAATACTGTTCACATACTATAATGTTGAACGCATGCTATAATATAGTCACATTCTGTGGGTTTGGCGACAAAGCTAGAGTGTTTTCAAATTCATGCAATACACCGTCGGCATCAAATGCCGGCAGCTTAATAAAGGAAGTGAAGTCATGAGCAGTGCCAATAAATTCTGCGAATTCACCGGCAAACAGAGCATTGCAAAGCCTGTTATCAAAGTAGACCATAATGAAAAGATGAGCGGGCAAGCTGTTTATATTGCGGATATGCAAATGAAAGGCGCGCTTTTTGCAAAAGCGCTGCGCTCCTCTAAGCCGCATGCCCGCATTAAAAGCATCACCCTCCCTCCTATGGAAGAGGGCTATGCGGTGATCGATCATACCGATATCCCCGGTGCCAATCTGCTCAAGGTCGTCACCAGTGAACAGCCGATATTTGCCGAGGATACTGTTACTTATGTGGGTCAGCCGATTTTGCTTATTGCCGGCCCTGATGAAAAACTGATTGATAGTTATTTAAATCAAATCAGTATCGACTATGAAGAGCTTGATGCCGTACTTACGCTGGATCAGGCCACAGACATTATCAACGAATACAGCTATCATCAAGGCGACGTAGATAAGGCCTTCCAAGAAGCCTCCGAGGTATTTACCGAAACGTTTACTTCCGGTTATCAAGAGCAGGCTTATATCGAAACCAACGGGGCTATCGGCGTCTTCGACGGCGATGTCATCACCGTTTATGCAGCCATGCAATGCCCGTACTATGTACATGGCGCGGTCGCGCAAGCCTTCGGATTTCCCGAGGAAAAGGTGCGCATCGTACAGGCGACAACGGGCGGCGGCTTCGGCGGCAAGGAAGATTACCCTTCTTTGATCGGATGCCACGTGGCACTGGCTGCCTACAAAACAGGCAAGCCTGTGCGTATGATACATAAACGTCGGGAAGATATGATCGTCACGACCAAGCGGCATCCTTCCAAAATCACAATTTCTACGGCACTTAACAGCAATAAAGAAATAATCGGAATTAAAATTGATACCACGCTGGATGGCGGCGCATATGACGGCGTTACCACTGTCGTGCTGCAGCGCGCGCTGATCTGTGCCACAGGCGTTTATAATTTTTTCAATCTTTCCGTGCATGGCCGGGCCATGGTCACCAACACTGTGCCAACGGGTGCTTTTCGCGGCTTCGGTGCACCTCAGAGTTTTTTCGCCATAGAGACATATATGAACCATTTGGCACAAAAGTTAGGAATTGATCCTCTGGAATTCAAATCCAAGTATATGGTTCATCAGGGCGACGCCACCCCCACCGGCGGCAAATATCATGATCCTGTGATATTGGAAAAATTGATCGCAAAAGCAGACGCGATGTCTCTTTACAGCAAAAAGTATAACGAATATAAAAACCAGAAAGGCAGATATCGCCGCGGCATCGGTTTATCTATTTTCCTGCACGGCTGCGGGTTTACAGGATCGGTGGAACGCGATTACATTAAGTCGGTCGTCCGTCTTCTGAAACGCGAAGACGAAATGGTAGAGATACTGGTCAGCAGCGTGGAAATGGGGCAAGGCCTGAAAACCACGTTTGGCAAGATCGTGTCTCGCGTGCTTGATATTCCGCTTGAACAGGTCATATATGAAAATCCGGACACGAGCAAGGTTCCCAACTCCGGCCCCACCGTCGCGTCACGATCCATCATGGTGGTCGGGCGGCTGCTGGAGAAAGCGGCATTACGTCTGAAAGATGAATGGAAATGCGGCGAACGTCAGCTGATCGAAGAGCATTACATCCACCCCGACCTGATCCCTTGGGATTTGGCGACCTTCTCGGGTGATGCGTATGCCACGTTTGCGTGGGGCGTCAATGTCGTAGAGGTGGAGCTGGATACGCTGCTTGCCACAACGAAGGTTCTGGGCGTATGGGGCGTGTTCGACGTGGGCACACCTATTGACGAAACGGTCATGCAGGGACAGATGGAGGGCGGTATGCTTCAGGGCATCGGCTATGCATCCATCGAAAAGATGGAAAGTGTTAACGGCCTTGTCCGTCAAAACAGCCTGACTGATTATATTATTCCCACGGCAATGGACACAGTCCATTTTGAAACGGCCATGATGGATAATCCATACCATAACGGTCCGTTTGGGGCAAAGGGCGCGGGTGAGCTGACACTTGTGGGAGCGGCTCCGGCTTATGTGGATGCTGTGGAAAACGCGGCGAACATAAATGCTTATTGCATTCCGCTAACGCCTGAAAAACTCATGGAGGCAATGAAATGATTGAATTTGTATTAAACGGCAAACCCGTTTCGATTAACTGCGACCCAACCGCCCGTCTTCTCGATGTGCTCCGTAATGATTTTGCGCTGACTGGTGTAAAAGAAGGCTGTGGTGAAGGTGAATGCGGCGCGTGCAGCGTTCTGCTAAACGGTCGTCTCGCGAATTCCTGCCTTGTGGCCATGGGCAGTATTCAAGACGCGGATATCGTGACCATAGAAGGCTTTCGCGATACCGACCGGTATAAGCTGCTGGAAAAGGCCTTTGGACGTGCGGGCGCTGTTCAGTGCGGTTTTTGCACGCCGGGAATGGTGATGGCTGCGGAGTCGCTGCTGTCACATAACCCGCATCCCACCGAGGAGCAGATTAGAGAAGCCATTTCCGGGAACCTGTGCCGCTGCACCGGTTACAACATGATTGTGGAAGCCATACGTATTGCCAGCGAAGAAGGTGATCTCTGGTGAGTTCTTTTTATCCAAAAACGCTTGAAGAAGCCCTCGCTGCCAAATCTGAAAATCCGAATCTCGTCCCTTATGTAGGCGGTACGGACTGGATGGTCACACGCAGTGAAAACACGCCGCTCTTGTTTCTTGGCTATATTCCGTCTCTTCGCGAGATAAACGCAACTAAAGACGAGATCGTCATTGGCTCATGCTGCACTTATACACAGCTATTGGAGTCAGACGTTGTTCCCGCATTTTTAAAGCAATCTGTTATTGAGGTTGCCTCCCCTGCCATACGCAACCTTGGCACATTGGGCGGCAACATCTGCAATGCCTCTCCCGCCGGAGACACATTGCCTGTGCTGTATACGCTGAACGCGCGCGTCAGATTGGCCTCGGTTAATGGCACGCGTGACATACCCCTCTGCTCTTTTATACAGGGCGTACGCAAGATTGACCTAAAGCCGGATGAGCTTCTTGAAAGCATCATCATACCGAGACATACGCTGACACGCACCTATTACAAAAAGGTCGGAGCGCGCAGCGCGGTGGCGATAGCCAAAGCCTCATTTGCCGCAGGCATGAGCGTTCATGACGGTGTGGTTACCTCTATCCCTATTTCGTTTGGTTCTGTATCCGTCACCGTGGTTCGCAGACCGGAAATCGAAGCAATGTTAATTGGAAAAACGCCTGCTGAAATCCGCAGCATGAAAGACGCCATTGTGAGTATGTACGAGCCGTACGTAAGGCCGATTGATGACCAGCGTTCGACTGCCGAATATCGTAAAAAGGTATGTCTGTCTTTGCTTGATGACTTCCTGTCGCAGGAAGACTAGGCAATCGAATTGGACATTGGAAAGTAAAAATTAAACACAGAAAGAGGCAAGCCTTCTGAGACTTGCCTCTTATTTTATTTGATCTTATTGCGCTATCTGTCCTCGCGAAAATAAGGAAGTCCCAAACTGCCCGGAGGCTGGTTTTCGCGCTTTTTACGCATAGAGACGATAATCAGCACGATGATCGTCACGACGTAAGGCAGCATTTTGAAAAGCTCCTGCGATGATCTGGTAAGACCCGGGATATAGAAGAAGAGCCAGAATAAAACGCCAAAGAGATAGGAACCCCAGATTGCATGTTTGGGTTTCCAACGGGCGAAAATCACGAGGGCAACAGCAAGCCAGCCGAGCTTTTCTATGCCGCCATCGGATGCCCAAGTCCCCTTAATATAATCCATAACGTAATACAGGCCGCCAAGTCCGGTGATAGCCGCACCGATGCAGGTCGATAAATATTTGTATTTGGTCACGCTGATGCCGGCAGCATCTGCCGTAGCGGGATTTTCACCCACCGCGCGCAGATTAAGACCCTTACGCGTTTTGTTTAGGTACCAGCTTGTGATAATAGCCAGAATAATGGCGAGATAGGCCATAAAGCCTAGCGCGGATAAGACACCCACATCCGTGAAGAAGGGCAGAGCCGCGCGGTATGCGCCACTCGTCGCGGAAACGGAAATCTGGCCGACGCCGCCTGCCATCGTGTTCATCGCACCGCCGAAGAAGTTCGCTACGCCCGCACCAAATATCGTCAATGTCAGACCGGTCACGTTCTGGTTGGCACGAA
>JAEWQS010000193.1 GCA_023399095.1 Bacillota bacterium | reverse complement strand
GTGTCAGCGCGCTCTGCGTGCCCTGACGCTTGTTGGCGAGCTGCGCCACAACCACCTGATGCATCACCGCTTCGTTGACCTCTATGCCAAACACTTCGTTTTTCAGATCCATATTGCCGGACTCTGTACCGTCCGTTTTATATACCGATACTATGGGCATTCGTTTCACTCCCTTTTCTAAAGCTTGTCTTAGCCGAGTTTAACCGCTTTCGATATCGAAAGCAGTCCGCCCTTTGCTCCGGGCACAGCGCCTTTGACAAGCAGCACGTTTTTATCTGCGTCGATACCGACAACCTCAATGTTCTGCACGGTCACTGTCTGTGCGCCGCCATGACCCGGCATCTTCTTGCCTTTGATGACCCTGGAAGGATCAGCACAAGCACCGATGCTGCCCGGGGCTCTCTTGCTTCGCGAACCGTGCGACATGGGGCCTCTCGCCTTGTTGTGGCGCGCGATCATGCCCTGGAAGCCTTTGCCCTTGCTTGTGCCCTGCACATCGACTATGTCACCCTTTTCGAATACGTCCACCTTGATCTCCTGACCAAGCATGAAATCATCCATATTGTCCACATGGTATTCACGCAGACTCCGCTTCGGGGCAACGCCCGCTTTTTTGAAATGGCCTTCAAGCGGCTTTGTCACGAGCTTTTCTCTTATCTCGCCAAAGCCAATCTGTATTGCATTGTAACCGTCCGTCTCGTCCGTCTTTTTCTGAGTGACGACGCACGGGCCCGCCTGCACAACTGTAACCGGAACGACAGTACCGTCATCCATGAACAGCTGCGTCATACCTAATTTTTTGCCCAAAATCGCTTTCATTCGTCACACCCCCTAGAGCTTAATTTCTATATCCACGCCGGAAGGCAGATCCAGCCGCATCAAAGCATCCGTTGTCTTTGAAGTGGCTTCCAGTATGTCGATCAGCCTCTTGTGTGTTTTAATTTCAAATTGTTCACGAGAATCCTTATACTTGTGCGGCGCACGAAGTATTGTGATAATCTCCTTCTGAGTGGGCAGCGGAATCGGTCCCGATACCTTCGCGCCCGTCCTTTTTGCCGTATCGACGATCTTCATTGCCGACTGGTCAATCAGGTTGTAGTCATACGCTTTCAGCTTGATTCTAATCTTCTGACTTGCCATTTTTCTCCTCCTTACGCTTACGCTCCGTATACACACAGCCGTGTGTATCACATTCTTTTTTTCACGGCATTTTCATGCCGCTCGAAGCGCTGTCCTTATCGTTTAGGACAACAGTCCGCGGAAACTACCCGGAAAGCGGTTTCTCCGGCAACCTCCCGCTTCAGCCTGTCAAATGAATACGCACTTTTTAGTGCGCAACGGTGGAATTATATAATAAACACATAGCAAAAGCAAGAGTTTTTTTCTCAGAATGAGAATTTTTTTTGCAGCAACGATCAGCCTCGCTTTACTATCGATTATACCTTTAAACCCACGCGTTATACACCCCTTTTTGTTTTCATTCTTTCCTTATATATAAGCGGCATACTATATTCACACGGCACGCTAATATTGCATTTGCCGCAGCCGTAGCGCGGTGCGAACCGCGGCTCAATCTCGTTGTCGATATAGTCGCTGCATGCTTTGTTATCTTTGCCTTGCTTCGTGATGGCAGCCGGCGGACAGCGTTTGATGCACGCACCGCATTTTCCGCTTGCGAAAAACAAACAATATTCGTTATGGCTCCCATAAGGCCTCTTCGTCGGTTCCAGGCGCATCGTGGTCACAACGCTGCCAAACCGCCCCGCAGTGCCTTTTGATGTGATAAGCCCCCTGTGCAATCCAAAGGTGCCCAGCCCCGCCGCAAACGCCACATGACGCTCCGACCAATTAGATATATTGTTCTGAACAAGAAACCGTGGGTCTGCCACAGGCGAAACAGCCTTCGCGCCCATATCTTCAACCAATCCAACAAGAAAAGCTCTCACGGCATTATTAAAAGCCTCGCCGTCTATGCGTGCCGATACCCATTCCTCAGATGGCAACCCGGTCAGGCGGTTGGAATCTCTGATTTCCCGGGTAAACGGCAAAAAATACGAAATTACCGTTTTTGCACCGGGCAACCAATTATGCGGCGGCTGAAAGCGCGAACCGACTACAGTATCATTTCTAAACATCTCAAATATGCATCGTCCGCTGCCGCATAACCAATCAAAGGCGTGTCATAAACCTTCATATTATTATGCGCCCAAAGCGCGTTCCCTGCATCGCCGTCTATAAAACGCGCCAGCGCGCGACTGATTTTCCGCTTAATTCTCTCATCCGTCATTGTATCTCCGTGACCCAGTACAAAATATACATTTTAATATAGTGTACTTGTTATAGCACAAGCCCTAACAAAAGTAAATATCTGTGTTTAGAAGCTTTATGAATGCATGGCAATCGTTTGTTATTTTCTTCGCGCATATTGATATGGAATGTGTTATACTATATTAAATAGAAAAAATGTTGTCTTTAGCGGGAAAGGGGGATCTATTTGGGTCTGTTTGAAACGATTGAAACTGTCTCTATTGTGTTATTCGTTGTCGGTATGATCTTCTTGCTTATTGAACTATTTGCGCCCGGCTTCGGCATATTCGGCGGCCTAGGGCTTGTCGCTCTGGTGCTATGCATCGTGTTTCAGGCAAAATCGGTGGCGGAAGGCTTGCTTTTGTTCCTTATCATCGGGGGCATCGTGGTGATACTCGCGCTGATTGCCGCACGAAGTTTGAAGCGCGGCTGGCTATACCGATCTTCGCTTGTACTCAAGGATTCCGAAGAAAAGGACGCCGGTTATGTCGCGCGAGATGATTATTCACGTTATACCGGCAAAAGCGGCGTCAGCTTAACACCGCTTCGCCCCGCGGGTTCAGCAGAAATTGATGGTGAAAAAGCCGATGTCGTCACAGAAGGCGATTATATCTCAAAGGGCGCGCGTATTCAGGTTTTAAAGACCGAGGGTGGCCGCATTATTGTCAAGCAAGTGGAGGGTTAATGTGAAATACTGTCCGGTATGCAAAATCGAATACGCGGATTCTGCCGAGTTTTGCAAAAAGTGCGAGGCGTATTTGCTGGAAAAGGCAGAAACGCCTATAAAGGTGAAAACAGATCCGAAGAGGCTGCTGCTCATGTGCCTTTATACGGGCGGCTTCATTTTGTTTGTCATGCTGCTTTACTTCATTCTGTTTTCGGTTCTCAAATAGTTGAATAGTTTTATACTTCTAGGCAAAATATAACAAATACAAAGGAGTTGATTTCTATGACAGATTTATGGGTTTACATCATTATCATCGTTGCCGCATTCATTTTTCTCACATTCTTCTTCAGCTTTGTCCCTGTGCGTTTGTGGATTGCCGCGCGCGCATCAGGCGTTAAGCTAAGAATCGTATCGCTGATCGGCATGCGTCTTCGTAAGATCACGCCGTCCGGCATCGCGAATCCGTTGATCAAGGCAATCAAGGCGGGCATTTCCGTCACCACGGATATGCTCGAACAGCATTATCTTGCGGGCGGTAACGTGGATCGTGTGGTTGACGCGCTGATCGCGGCACAAAAGGCGGATATCCCGCTTGATTTCAAACGCGCCACCGCGATAGACCTTGCCGGCCGGGATGTATTAACCGCTGTGAAGATGAGCGTTAACCCCAAGGTGATTGAAACGCCTGTTGTGGCGGCGATTGCCAAGGACGGTATCGAGCTCAAAGCCAAGGCCCGTGTGACTGTGCGCGCCAATATCGACCGTCTCGTCGGCGGCGCCGGAGAAGAGACAATCATCGCGCGTGTGGGCGAAGGTATTGTCACCACCGTCGGCAGCGCGCTCACACACAAAGAAGTGCTCGAAAACCCCGACCTCATTTCCAAAACAGTGCTGGCTAAGGGCCTCGACGCAGGAACCGCGTTCGAGATTCTATCCATTGATATCGCGGACGTGGACGTCGGGCGCAACATCGGTGCTCAGCTGCAGATCGATCAGGCGCAGGCCGATAAGAAGATCGCCCAAGCCAAAGCAGAGGAACGCCGCGCAATGGCTGTGGCAAAAGAGCAGGAAATGCAGGCTGCCGTGCAGGAAATGCGCGCCAAGGTCGTCGAGGCCGAAGCAGAGATACCGCGTGCCATGGCTATCGCTTTCAAGGAAGGTAATCTTGGTATCATGGACTATTACAACATGAAAAATGTGATGGCTGACACCAACATGCGTGAGTCTATCTCCGGTGCGGCAGGTCCCAAAATCGAAAAAGAAACTGAGTAAGGATGATCCAATATGGAAATCTTACTGATTATCGCAGTCGGGGTGATCATAAGCATCATCTCGGCTGTGGGAAAAAAGAAACCGAATAGGGCTTCTGATGATACTGCTGATGCCGCCCCAGTACGCCCCACCATGAGCGATATACAAAGAGCGTTCATGATGTCCGGTGAAATGGAGGCACCGCCGCACCGCGAACCCAGTGCTGCCGCAAGACAGACGGCTTCAAGACCTGTGATTGCAAAGCAAACAATGCCGGAAAAAGCAACCGAGCGGCTGTCAGCGCGTACCTTCGAGACCGCACCGGCTTCCAATGCCGGTATGCCCCGGAACAAATACACAAACATAGACCTTGGCAGCTTTCATGCCGTAAGTACGGATATCAATGATGACACGCCGCTGAAAACAAAAAAGCAGCAGCGAGGTGCGCTCAGCTTATTCGACGACAAGGATGATTTCGTTCGCGCCGTGATATATTCCGAAATATTAACGCGCAAAGCGCGTTAACACAAATCACAAATCAATAAAAGAGGCTGTGCAGTTCAAATTGAACCGCGCAGCCTTTTTGTTTGCTTGGGATCAGTACACCTCGAAGTCAGTCATCTCGCTGTAATGCTCATAGCCATACACGTCAAAAAACAAGAACCCGTACTGATAGTAACCCGTTGGCAGCTCTACCCAGCTAAGCACCAGCCCTTCTGGCCCCACCGTAAACGTCTCACCCGTATAGTAGGTCTCGTAATCTCCGTCAGCCGCGTAGGTCGGCCAGAAGATGGGGGTAATCTGGTCGCCTATCTCCGGGATGATTGCGAGCTTTGAGGACGGAGCAGCGTACTCTTCGTTCATATAATACATGCCGTTATACACATAATAACCACCGTTTTCATACGTGCCGTCCCATATCCATGTGGCTCGTACAATGGCAGTCTCGTCATTATAAAGAACAGGTATATTGTATATGACATACTGGTTATCATACTCTTCCATGACGTAGACGGCTACATAATGCCCGTTGAGCCCCGTCCAATACCCTTGGAAGTTATCGTGAACGGTGTTGTCGTTATAATCGATTGAAAGGTCGCTGTCGTAGCCCAAATCAACAATTGTGCCATCGTCCAGATACATACCGAGCGCGCAGTACACATAAGACAGATAATCCATCTGCGCGTCTGTCAGATGCACGTAATATGACCCCACTTCGCTTAAATCGTCGCTTTGCGAGGCAGGTATCAGCTCGCTATTGTAGTTAACATCCATCGCCTGCGCATCCTGATATAGTGCCGTCAGATAATCGCTCACAAATGCCTTGTATTCAGGGCAAAAATCGATGGTGTTGTATACCTGAAGGCTTATATCCTCGCTGTCCGGAGCGCTCGCCGGAAAATAAATGGATAGGCCGCATGAGTTGGGCTGCTGCTCACCGCTTCGTTCATAAACGACAGCCTCCTTAATGGCTGCCAGCAGCTCTTGTGCCACCGCTTCGCCCTCTTGCAGCTCAATCAAATGATAGAAATCCACCATGTTGAACGATTCTGTCCCCCCAGCTCCCGGTTCATCGCCATAATGATCGACATACTGACGGGCCTGTGAGAGCGTCTGCACTGTCTGGGGCTCTGCAAGCTGTCCGTCCAGGCTGGACGCATACGCGCCAAGCAACTGTTCAATTTCATCAATTTTGGCGAGGTCAATAACCGAGCAGGTGAGTGCGCCTTCCATACCGCTGCCCACGCTTCTTGCAAAATACCCTTCTGCAATCGTTTCACCGAGCTGCGCACCCGTCATGCCCGTATCCGTCCCCAGCGCTTCAAGGAAGTAGCCGTAGTCCCAGCCGCTACCCGGCTCCACCTCTTCAGACGCCACCATGTACCTTGCGAACGGGGAGGCGACGCTGGCCATTTCCACGCTGGCCATCAGGCACGCGTCAAAGCCAATCAGCTCAAACAGCTGACCGTCGAACGATGCCGAAAACGCGTCCGACATCTCAGAAAGCACAAGTCCGTCATAATTGTAAAGCTCATCCGCACCAAATCCAATGATGCTGCCCGCGCCGTGGTTCCACATCATCAGTGCTTTGTGATCAGCCGGATAGTTATCTTGCGCGTACGTGATAAACTCAGACAGCGCTGAACTTTCACCCATACTCTTGGAGCCCAGTGTTTCAAGCAGTTTTAAGCTGTTGTCCTCAACGAGCCAGATTTGGTTGGTATCCGGGCTCACAATATCGTTATGCCAGTGCGACGTGCCGCCCGTGTATATCAGCACACGGATGCTTTCCGGCAGCTTCGCATCCACGATGCTTTGCAGACTGGACGTTCCTTCAGCGCCTTGGCTTTCAAGGTCGGACCCATTCAGGTAAAGCATAACTGTCCATGTGCCGGGCTGCCCCTCGTTTGAGGGCGCTGCCGATCCTGTCGGTATAGATGAAGGCGACTGCCCCCACACACCGTTTGTTCCTGAGTCGATAATATCAGAAACACTTCGCGACTCCGTGTGGCACCCCGCGACAGACAGGAGCAACAGGACGCACATGATGACAGCCACTAATTTTTTATTTAAGTGATACATAATTGCGGGCTCCTTATATTGATGATATTAACATACCATTATTCTTACGCTTTAGAAAGTAGACAGATTATTTCTATGAAATATTTTGTTTTTGGTGCTTGACAACGGTTATAAAAGGTGTTAACTTATTAATAACGATTATTAATAAGAAGGTGATTCTATTGCTTCTGGAGAACAAGCCTCTTCGCAATACAAAGCAAAGAAAATATATGCTGGATTTGCTTTGCTCTACGGATACTCATCCCAACGCATTTTGGCTTTTTGAAAAAATGAAGCCGGTATTTCCTAATCTTAGCCTAAGCACTGTTTATCGCAACTTAAGCATTCTGGAGAGTCAAGGACTTCTGCAGCGTCTTTCCTGTGGTGATACATTCGACAGGTACGACGGCAATGTGGCGATGCATTCGCATTTTTACTGCCGTGAGTGTAACAGCGTTTATGACCTCAATGCCAAGACGCTCGAGGATAACGCCCTTTCAAGCGCAGACGCGGGTGAGCATAAGCTGGAAGGATGCCATATCACCTTTTACGGCGTTTGCAATCAATGTCTGTTAAGCAATAAGAAATAAATGATGAGAAAGAAAGGAAGTAACAAACCATGACAAATTACGGTGATTATTATTATTGTGACGTCTGCGGCCA
>JAEWQS010000163.1 GCA_023399095.1 Bacillota bacterium | reverse complement strand
TACAACACACGCAGGGTGCAAAAGCGGTTAGGCTACCTCAGCCCTAAGCAGTGGCTGAAATGCTGGATGGATGAGCACTTGAAACGAACTGCTTAGTAAATTGTCCGAAAAAGTGTTGACTTCACGTTATCCGAAAATAATCCACCATAAATGAATGTAGACTAATTGAACAAGTACAACGCTAATATATCATAATGTTTGAAGTATGTTACCGCAATGGATCATATTTCAATGCTGAGTTTGGAACATGGATATTGGGCTTGGTTGCTAGTGAAAAACGTGGCTACTTAGCGATGCAGCTATATCGCGTGCTTAATCTGCCGTCAAATACCGTCATGGTTTGCTTCATCGTATCCGCCATGTAATGGCGGAACGAGGCATTAACTATATGTTTACATGTTTTGTGGAACTGGATGATACGGCGAACTTTGGGGAACTAAAAAAGCGGTAAAAGAGGTCACAGAACCACAAAATTGTGGTCGAAGTCTTCACAGATCAGAATGGTAACGCCAGTATTCAAAAATGTTTGCGATTCTTACCTGAAGGGAAAGACGGTTGGTAAATTCGCAAGCAAGCTGTGGTTGAAAATGACGCCTGCCGCAGTTATCGAAAGCCATTGGCCGATACGCATCTGAACGAGTGTCAGGCATTTTTTGAGGACTTGGACGTGCTCAAGTGGCTGCACACTATCATAGGTAATGCAAAGGCTTTTGTTTGGGGCACATTTCATGGTCTAGGAAAAAGTACATGCGAGTTATCTTAATGAATAACTACCCGTTCAACCGTAGAAACATAGTCGGGAATATTTTCAGCATATTGCTTCTTGCAATAACACGTACTTCGACAATGCGATTTGCTGACTTAACATAAAAGCCTTATAATTTGTTATTTATAACAGTTATATTTTTTGCTAGGAGAATGATGAATGAAGTTTGTTGTTAAGGTTCAAGACCAAACGCCGGACGAAGACCCGAGATCGCTGCGGGCACATGTATGCGACCGTGATAAAGATATACTTAGGGACACATATTATCTGATCAACAGTAAGAACTGCCCAACCAAACGGCTGAACATGGGTTATACAACCATATACCCGACAGGGACGACAACCGGTCACGTCCATGATGATATGGAAGAGACGTACTTTGTCATTTCAGGAAAAGGAGTCATGGTTGTCGGAGAAGATATTTTCGAGATTGAGCAAGGCGATGCCCTGTATGTACCGCCCGGAGAATATCACACTACATATCAAAGAGGAAATATGCCGCTGGTTGTCTTGTGGGTTACGGGAAAAGTTGACTAAAGGGGGATATCCATTTGTTATTGCATAAAAAGATTCTGATTGGCGGAGAATGGACAAATGGTAGCGGAAATAAGCGCCTTGAAGTGCGGAATCCTGCAACAGGGGAGATTTTTGCTACAGTGCCTAGAGCAGAGAATCAGGACGTTACAAAAGCGATCGAATCAGCTTATCAGGCGTTTAAACCTTGGGCACGATTAAAGCCTTTTCAAAGAGGCGGCTATCTTCGAAAAGCCAGCGAAATCGTATTGAAACGGGCGAATGAAATTGCGCGGCTCATGACACAAGAACAAGGTAAACCGGTGGGTGAAGCTTTGGGCGAAGTAAAGAAAGGCGCTGAGATACTGCGGTATTATGCCGAGGAAGGTGAGCGAATCTACGGAAGGATTATTCCCAACGTCGAATCCGATATCGAAAGTCGAGTGATATATCAGCCGATGGGCGTTGTTGTCGCTATATCGCCTTGGAACTATCCTATCGAGCTCCTGGCCTGGAAATTAGGCGGTGCCCTTGCGTCCGGATGTACAGTTGTATGCAAACTTCCTTCTGAAACGCCTATATCACCGATCTTTTTTATCGAATGTATACTCGACGCAGGCATACCCAAAGGTGTTATCAGTGCACTGACCGGTTCAGGCTCACAACTCGGGCCGCTTTTGCTAAAGAATCCGAAAGTTAAAAAAGTGGCGTTTACGGGCTCGACTGCTGTAGGCAAACAGGTGTTGTCCGATTGTGCTAATACACTGAAAAAAGTCTCTTTAGAGTTGGGCGGGAGCCTTCCTATGATCGTTTGCAAGGATTGCGACCTTAATGCAGCCGTTGCCGGCGCGGTACGGAGGTCTTTCAGAAACATGGGGCAGATATGTATCGCAATCAACAGGATCTATGTGGATAAGGATATCTATGATGAGTTTCTCGAGAAGTTCTCTGATTTAACTCAGAAACTGACGATTGGCAATGGACTGACGGATGTCTGTGATCTGGGACCCATGTGCAGCAAAGCCGGTCTTGAAACGGTGATCACACATGTTCGTGATGGAGTCGAAAAGGGTGCTCGGCTGTTGTGCGGCGGCAAAAGGCCAGAGGATACGAAATTTGCACAAGGTAATTATTTCGAGCCAACAATTCTGGCTGATGTTGACCACAGCATGCTTGTGATGCGTGAAGAAACGTTCGGCCCGTTGGTTGGGGTGATGAGATTTGATAACATCGAACAAGCGATTGATTTAGCAAACGATACACCATACGGTCTTGCAGCTATTGTTTACACAAATAGCCTTTATCTTGCGGAAAGACTTTCGCGAGATATAGACGCGGGAAATATTGCAATAAACAACCCGGATGCCGGTGTTATTAACGCACCTTACGGTGGCTGGAATGACAGCGGTTTCGGACATGAACACGGTCCTGAAGGCCTGTATGAATATCTCAATATTAAGCACATAAGAATACGCACATAATTATTACCTGATTATGTGGTATTTAATTGTGAACGCCAATTGAGCAGGCGTTTTAGTATTTTTGACCCGATGTCTATACCCTTCAAGTCGCTTCATGTGGCGACGCAGAATGTTGATTTTGTCACTATATACTGTGAGAGATGGAAATTGGATCTATGAGTTTTTGCAGATTGCCGTTGTACTTTGACAAACAAAATAGATATAAGAGTATTTAGTTGTACTTAATGGCTGGTGCGGGGAACACAAGCCTTTTATACCAGATGAAACGAGTGTTGCCGATTCTTTATGTTCTGTGGTATGCTATTCATGCACGAGATGACTCCATTCGTTGATGTATTTTCCTCAACAATACCCCGTGAGCCAGCTCCTGCTTCTTTTATTTTAAGGTTTCAAATTTAACATTGTTGTAGTCATACAATTGCATCGAAGTGAGGCTGCACAAATGATATTATAGCCCTGAGCGGGACTGGTATTACCGCATAGAGTATAAAAAAGCGTCTATCAGGGCTCAGGTGGAGCGCACTGCCTGCGCAATTCAGTGAATAAGTGCGCTCTTTTGGGGAAAATCTGAAAAGGGGCAATAAAAAACTGCGATAATGCTTCAAACTTTACTTCAAACTTTGTTTTATCCCCTTTTTTGGACATCAGGACAGCAAAAACGCTGTAAACTAGCGTGAGCCAAAAACGAAAGCCTCATCAAACGCTACTATTTTCTGAGAGGAGCATACGTAGATGTATAAAGTTGTTGTTGTTGACGATGAAACATGGATATGCAAACTAATACGAAAAATCGTAAATTGGGAGGATATGGGATTTAAAATTATCGCAGATGCCGGAGATGGTGTGTCGGCGTTGGAGCTTGTAAAAGAACATCGCCCTGATTTAGTGATCACGGACATTCGAATGCCCAGTTTAGACGGTATCGGGCTAATAAAGTCTGTAAGAGAGCTTGGTTTTGACACTGAGTTCATCATCATCAGTGGCTACAGCGATTTTGAATATGCGAAAAGTGCGATTAAATATTATGCTTTCGGCTATATCGTCAAACCATTAGACAAGGATGAATTCCAGGAAATCTTGCTTTCCGTTAAAGAAAAAATCCAAAAAAAATATGCGATGGAAACAAAAATTGAAAACAGCGAATTGCAGATGCTGGAACAGGAGATCAAAAAGATTATTGATCTTAAAAACAAGAATATTTGCGTTGAAAATTTGAATCAGGTGTACGGGACAAACTTCGGAGACGGTGAATATTGCGTCGCAATATCTAAACAGGATTTTCTATTTAGAGAAAAGTGTGATAGTTATGACAACACTGATTTGCTTAAGCTTTTGACTGAAATTAAAGAATCACATTCAGAAAAATTAAAAGAGCTTGTACATTTTACAGATGGCGCCGGGGATAAGTATATTTTTGTATTGAATTTCATTGATAGGGAATTTGTGCTCCAAGAAATGCGACGAATATTGACGAAGATCCAAGAAAAAAGGAAATCACAGGAACAGTTTAGTCTTACAATCGGTGTTGGACAATCCGTTTCAAATATCAACCAAATTGGAATGTCATACCGCTCTGCGTTGTGTGCGATAAATGCTCGCATGGTCATGGGCACCGGCAATATTATTGATGCAGAAACACAATCAAACAAATTCGCCGATACAAAGAATATAATCGATGTTCGTAAAGAAAAAAAGCTTAAACTTCTTTTGGATGTATTTGATACAAAAGGCGCATCGGAGGAAATTGCGAACATCTTAAAACAAGCAGATAAGCAGCTATCAAATAACGCGATCATTTATCATCTGGCTGCATATGAGATTATTGACATACTGTTTGATGTGATGGAGAATAAAAATGTTCAACTTGAATCTCTGACAAAAGAGCTGGTGATGCAAAATATTGAGAACAGTCTATCAAAAACTAAGATTGAGTTATACATAAATCAGTTTTTAAAAGAGTTCAGCGAAGCGTATTCCGAGGCGAAGCAGAAAAATGGCGATAAACTGATAGGCGAAATCAAAACATATATTATGGAAAATTACATGTCAGATATCAGCCTTGATGATGTTGCAAAATTGGTATGTTTGAACCCTACGTATGTAAGCGAAGTGTTTAAAAAGAAAACCAGCGAGAATTTTAGTGAATATTTGAGCGATTATCGCGTCAATATCGCAAAAACACTTTTAAAGGACGTAAGGTATAAAATCATCGATATTTCTTTAATGGTCGGATATAAAGATCCGAAATATTTCAGCAGGCTTTTCAAGAAAAAAGTTGGTGTCAATCCGACCGATTATCGAAATATGTACGTATAAATGGATTGAACACAAGGATGGAGGGAGGCATGATTGAAAAATGGATAAAAAGCTTTATGTCGCGAATCAAAGTTTTTTTCAAACAGGTAAAAGTATTTAAGATTAAGTCTAGTATCGTATTGATCGTGGGCGTTTATTTTGTATGCGTGTTACTCACTCAGCTATTCTATGGCCTGATCAATTTAAATTATATGAACAACTCAAACCAGCAAAAAGACATTCAAACTGTATCCCATTATATCAATCAGGCAGCGCTAGATATCCGGCTTGGACTGGAACGTTTTGAAAAAATGTCTGAAATGGTATATGACGAATCATACTTCTATTTTGAGGAAAAGAACCTTTATGAATCCGTTCAAAACGATAACAGCGAATTAAATACCATCATCGATATCATTTTTAAGATCAATGAAGATATTTCCGGGTTATCAATCTACCGCCCAAAGGGAGGGATGATCTCTTATACAAGTCCATATAGTCCATACTACTACACCAGCGGAACGAAGTCCCGTTATTCTGAGTTGATTAAGCAAAAGGACAGGGGCAGCGTATTGATGAGAAGTACAGGAGATACCTCGGGGCAAAGCATGGTATCCATCAAGTTCTATCAGCCGGCGGAAGAGGTAGAAGAATACGCCATTATTGCCTTTGAAAAGAATTGGGAAGCGTACCGGACGTATTTTCAGGATCTGGGATTATTAAATAATGGTTCGATTGTGATGATAAATGCCGATGGACAAATACTGATGTCGTTTCGTAACGAACACGAGATCGGCGATGAACAGTTGGTAAGGACAGGTAAGTTTCGTGACCAGCTAAATGAAGTATCAGGTATGCTTGAGACAAAAGCCTATGGTGAAGATAAGTACGTATTTTATGATAAATCCGTCGCTTCGGGATGCACGTTGTTATATATTGCGGGCAGTGACTTCTTTGGAGAGAAAACGTACGCGATGTATTATGTTATGTTATTTTCCAGCATGTTTTTAATATTGGTCAATGTATTAATCGTGATATTATTCAATAAGAAGGTTTACCGCCCGATAAAAAATATGGAAGGGGCCCTGCACGCGATTGTTACCGGGGACTCTGAATTAAAACTGCAGAATGTACAAAAAAGCAATGAGCTGTTTCCAATGTATAATGATCTAAATTCATTGATCGTCCGTTTAAAACAGCTTATCGACAGCGAATATACGGCGGGAATTATGAAAAAGCAGGCAGAGATCGATGCGCTGCAAAGTCAGATCAACCCACATTTTCTTTATAACACGCTCGAATCCATCAGAGGTAAAGCTATAGAAGAAGAGGTCGAGGGCATCGAGAAAATGGTTAAGGCACTGGCGGACATTTTTAGATATAGCATCACGAATAAGAATGCAATGGTTACGCTCGAAGAGGAACTGAAAAACATTGATAATTATTTGGATATTCAGCAGTTTCGGTTCAATAATAAGTTTATTGTTATCAAAGAGATCGAGGAGGATACTAAGAACTGTTTAATTCCCAAACTGGTGATACAACCGCTGGTAGAGAATGCAATCATACACGGCTTGGAGACAAAGCCCGGAAAAGGCACACTCAAGATCAAGACCACCTCGACAAAGGACAGTGTACTGATTAGCATAGAGGATGACGGGGAAGGCATGAGCAGCGAGGTGCTTGATGCGATTAATGAATGCCTCGCTCACGGTGTCAGCGAAAAAAATGAAAGCGAAATAAAGGTTGGGCTTGGTCTTATCAATATTAACGAGCGCATAAAACTGATATTTGACAGCAGTTTTGGGCTTAAAATTTATAGTATAAAATATTCATGCACCAAAGTTGAACTTCGGATACCTAAAACCATAAAATAGTGCAACAAATATGAAGATAGGCTAATTGCGATATACAATCAAAAGAAGTAACTTTATGTAGACCGATCATACATCAAAGACGGCTTCTTTTGTACTTTAGAAAAGAGGTTGGTTATGAAAAAACGAATAATAATCATGACTGCAGTTATGTTGCTTGTATCCGCGTTTACCGCATGCGGATCAATTTACGGCCCCAAAGAAGAAGCAAACGATCAGGAACAGGCAAGCCAGGGGCAGGAAACGATTCGGGAAGAAGCACATAAAGAGGTCTATTATTTAGTTGGTATGCATATCATTCTGCCCTACTGGCAGGATCATCGGTCTGGTTTAGAGGCAGCTGCCCAGGAGCTCGGTGTGGATGTGATTTTTACCGGCGAGAATGGCAGCGATGCGCTGCGGCAATTAGATATATTTGAACAGGTACTTAAAGAAAAGCCGGCGGGCATCTTGGTTTGTCCGATCGATAAAGAAGCCATGGTCGAGCCGATCAACCGGGCGATGTCTATGGGGATTCCGGTAATATGTATTGACAATGACGCGCCGGACAGCAACCGACTTACGTATATCGGCACTGATAATTATCTGTCGGGATATCTCGCAGGAGATATCATCGGCAACAAGCTTGGCGGAGTGGGTGATGTCGCAATTCTGACCATGCGCGGCATTTACAGCCTTGATGAACGTCAACGCGGATTTGAGGAGTGCATAAAGAGCAAGTATCCGGATATCAACATCGTTGCAGTGATGAACGATAAAGCAGACCCGTCTACAGCGGCCAATATTGCAGAGCAAATGTTTATTGATTACCCGTCCATCGTTGGGCTTTTCGGTACGAATGCCGCAAGCGGTGTCGGCGCTGCGATCGCCTTGAGCGAGAACCAAAAGCTTGGTGAAGTAAAAGTTGTTGCTTTTGATAAAGATTCTGAGGTATTAGAGCTTGTTGAGCAGGGAAAGATCGAGGCAACATTGGTGCAGCGGACGTTTACGATGTCCTATTACGGATTGAAGTTATTATTTGATTATAATCACATCAGCCAATTAAAAAATGATTTGAAAGTCAGTCTAATGCCCAATGCTGTTGACACGGGGATCATCGTTGTCACGAAAGAGAATGTGGACGATTTTTTATAAAAGGCTTTAAAAAACAATGTGAGGTTATAAAATGATCAATGCGTTTGGGATGCAACTGTCCAAAAAGGAGCTGTGTGAACGGGTTAGCGCGATGTCACAGATGGCAGGCGCAAGGGTCTTTGAGTATACGGAGGGCAAAGCATCCGGGGTTAAGGCTGTGGATGTGAAAACGGGAAGCGGCCTGGCTTTTACGATACTGATTGACAGAGGTATGGATATTGGTGAGGCAACTTATGGCGGTGTTCCAATCGCATGGAAGAGCAAAGTAGGCGTAATCGCACCGACGTATTTTGAGAATCAGGGGCACCAGTGGTTGCGCAATTTTTACGGCGGTCTGCTTACTACGTGCGGGCTAACACAGGTGGGAGAACCGTGTCAGGATGGCAGCGTATATCACGGTTTGCACGGCAGAATATCACACACGCCTGCAGAAAAATTTTGGGTTGACGAATACTGGGACAATGAAGACTATGTTATCAAAGTCACCGGAAAAATGCGTGAAGCGATCATTTATGATGAAAACCTCGTGCTAACAAGAGAGATCAAGTGTATTTTTGGACAAAAGAAGATATTCATCAAAGACACCGTCGAGAATGAAGGGTATAAGGAATCTCCTTTTATGATCATGTATCACGTTAACCAGCCTTTCCCAATCGTCAGTGAACACTCAAGATTTTATACTTCCGCAGAAAGAGTGGATACGCTCAACACCTGTAAGCAAGAGGGTGCGGGTGATTACAGTAGGATGTCTAAACCAATACCAGGGTATCAATATGAGACGTTTTTGCATGTCATGCCGACAGAGAGGCCGCGTGTCTACAATGCCATTATCAATGAGCAGCTGAAGCTAGGCGTATATTTGGGATATGATCCGAAAGCATTGCCGATAGGAAATCAGTGGAAGATGCTTGGGCAGCAGGACTATGTGGTCGCAATGGAGCCATCGAACACCTATAATGTCGGAATCGCAGAGTCAAGGAAGAACGGATGGCTCCCTATGCTGAAGCCCAAAGAAAGGGTGGAAATTAATATGGAGATCGGTGTCCTTGAAGGTGATAAAGAAATAGACGATTTTAAGTTGAAATTATAAAGAGATAGGAGAAAAGTAAAATGAAAGCGATTGTCATTCACGGCCCAAGCGATGCAAGATATGAAGAAGTACCTGTTAAAAAACCTCAGGAAGGCGAGGTTGTCATAGAAGTTAAAGCAATTGGACTATGCGGCACAGATTATGAGCTTTATACTAACGATATGGTCTATATCAAAGAAGGAATATGCAAGCTTCCCATGATACCGGGACATGAGTGGTCTGGTATTATTACGGAAGTAGGCCCAAAAGTGATTGATTTTAAAGTGGGCGATAAGGTGGTGGGTGAGTGCACTGTTAGTTGCGGTGTATGCGCTTTTTGCAAAAAAGGTCAGTACAATATGTGTGTTAACCGGACTGAGACGGGTGTTTTAAGCAGGGATGGTGCTTTTGCCGAATATATAACCTTCCCTATATCACATTTGCATAAATTTGATAATATATCATTTGAAGAAGCGGCGCTGGTCGAACCGACGGGTATCGCGATGTATGCCGTTATGCGCTCTCATATATCACCGCTTGACAATGTACTCGTGATGGGACCTGGGCCGATTGGATTGCAGGCTGCCCAGATCGTTAAGAAGATTTTTGGTGCCAAGCGTATTATACTTTCGGGTACAAGGAATAGCAGACTCGACAGAGCCAGAGGATACAATCTTGACGGGTATATCAATGTGCGCGAAGAGAATCTGGAAGAACGTGTACGCGAAATCACAAACGGTGAGATGATTGATACGGTGATTGAAACATCAGGTGGGAATTCGGTTTTTGATGATATCAAAAAAGTGATAAACCCATGCGGAAAAGTGAGCATGGTCGGCTTCTTCGGCGCGAAGAAGCCCGACTGCGACTGGGATTCGTTTATTACCAGAGACATTTCTTTATACGGTTCACTGGGGAGCCCAAATATCTGGGGTGATATCATAAAAATGATGGAGAGCGGAAAGCTTGAAACAAAAAGCCTCATCTCCCATATCAGGGATCTTAAAAGTTATAATGATTTTAAAGATGCGTTGGACATGATGGTAGAAAGGCGCGATAATGCTTGCAAGATTATTCTAAAACCTTAAAGGAGAGCAGCATGAGTAAAATTATCGATTTATCATACGATATCACACACCAAATGGCTGTATTTCCCGCAGACCCGGCAGTCGGTATATTGCGTCATCATAATTATCAGAATGGATACTTTGTCAGCCAAGTGATTATGGGGACGCATACGGGTACACATATAGATGTACCAATACACAAAATCAAGGGTGGTAAATCGGTTGATGAAGTCGCGATCGATCGCTTTATCGGAAAAGCGTATGTGCTGGATGCAACATTTCTCAAGCCGCTAAAAGAGATTTCATACAGTGAACTTGACCGCTTTCAGGATAAATTGAAAGACGTTCATGCGGTGATTCTAAAGACCGGTTGGGGTGAACACTTTGGAAAGGATGATTTTTTCACCTCTTTTCCGGGTATTAGTGAAGAGGCGGTAGGCTGGTTCGCGGATAATGGTATTAATCTGGTCGGTCTGGAGAGTCCTTCGGTCAATGCAATCAAGCACGCTGAAATTCATACGTTGCTTCTCGAAAGAGATATTTATATCATTGAAAGTTTGGCGAATGTTGACGGAATAACTAAGGAATATGTTGAATTATTTGCGGTACCGTTAAAGTTCAAAGGTCTCGATGGTTCGCCGGTTAGGGCTTACGCAATTGAAGATTAGAATATTCATTGGCACCCTTATATGATATAATTACTCTGTATTTTACAGTTATCAAATGAGACATTAATAAATTGCTCCAAATAAAGGACTGTCTGAAATACGGCGGTCCTTTTATAGTTTTGTGATAAGGGCAAATAAACAGGAGGATTTATATGGATAAGGGCAAGAAAAAGCCCCGGAGCTGTTACAAAATCGCGAAAAATATTTTAATAGTGGCAGTATTATTAATCGGGGCATACCTGATCAACAATTATTTCTATACATATCCGGTAATCGTCAGCGTATTGAAAGGTGCCGCGTTGTTATCTATTCTCGCAATGGCTGAGAGTATTGTGCTCGCAACGGGTGGAATCGATCTATCTATTGCAAGCGTCAGCCTATTGTCTTCCAGCATCATATTTTATTTAGTTGAGACACAGACTATGGGTGTATTTCCGGCTATACTTGTCAGCCTAGCTGTGGGTGCTGGGATTGGGATCATAAATGGTGTGTTCATATCGAAAATTGGTCTTTTGCCGATTATCACAACGATGGGAACTTCGCTGCTCGCTCGCGGCATAGCGGGTGCGATTTCCAACAATATCGTCATATTTGATACACGCGAAGAGTTCAATATTTTTAAATCCGTTTCCGCATATGTTATCCCAACATCTCTTATTATCGCATTGTTTATTATGATTTGCTGTTATCTGCTGTTCCGATATACGATTGCGGGACGGCAGGTTTTTGCCGTTGGCGGCAGTGAGCGGTCAGCGCAACTGAGCGGACTCAATGTGAACCGCATTAAGATTTACGCCTATACAAGTTCCGGTTTCTTGGCCGCACTTGGTAGTTTGATGGTGTTGGCAGATAGCGCTTTGGCGGCACGGTTTTTTGGTGCTGGTGCTGATGTTGAAATCCTTTTTGCGGCAATCATTGGCGGTGTTTCGTTATACAGCGGTGCGAGAATATTTTTTCGCATATGTATGGGGGCAAGCATTATTGCGGTGCTTAACCGCTTAATCTATGGGTTGTTTGTGTTCAATTATATGCGAGATATCATCATTGCTGTACTTTTTCTGATTGTGATTGCTTATAGAAAAAATATATTTAAACGGGGGAATAGTGAATAATGATTATCTGAAATTTATCCTCTTAATACGAATCTAGACTCATTGTGAGTCTGTACGTATGGAACTACAATGTGACTGTAAGAACGGTTGCATTGTGGTTTTTTTATTACTCGGATGAGAGATGGACATAAAGATAATGGAGAAACACAAAAACAAAAATGACTACAAGAATAAACTCAGCGGAATTTTCCCTTCGATCACAACACCTTTCGTAAAGGATGAAATAGACTATACGGCGTTGGCCGCAAACGTCCAAAAGTACAATGCGCTAGACCTTGGCGGGTATATGATACTAGGAGGCAACGGGGAGTACCTCGGGCTTACAGACAAAGAAGCGCATCAGATCGTGGAAACGATTATGGCTTATAAAAAGACGGGGCGAACGATCGTTGCCGGTACAGGAAAAGAATCGGCAAAAGCAACAGTTGACTTTATCAAAAGTATTGCAGGGTACGGCGTTGATGTTGCCAGTGTGATCACTCCATTTTATTTTGCGAAGCATATGGGGGATCAGAACCTGATCGCGTATTACCAAAGGATCGCTGATGAGTCTCCGATACCGGTACTAATCTATAACTCGCCGGACTATGCGGCGGGCGTGGAAATATCACAGTACGCGGTATCCGAGTTGAGCAAGCATGGAAATATCATCGGAATGAAAAACTCTTCGGGCAAAGAACTTTCGGTATACACATCAGTGGTTGACTCAAAAGCAGCGTTCTACTTTCATTCCGGCAAAGCGGCGACTTGCTACAGAGATTTTAATCAGGGCGCTATCGGCGCAACGTTATCGATGGCGATCTACTGGCCGGAGATATGCATACAGCTTTACACGCTGTATAGACAAGGCAAGCGGCAAGAGGCGGCACGGTTGGGGGATCAGTTGGCCCATATCAGCAATGTGGGCATATCAAAATACGGCGTGCCGGGTGTCAAATATGTGATGGACTTGGTGGGATACTCCGGAGCAGAATCAAGGCTTCCGCTGTTGCCGCTGACGTGGGATCAAAAAGACGAAATCAAAAAGATAATGCAATAAATAAGGAGTAACAAGAGCAATGAAAATATCGATTGGTTGTGACGAATTGGGAATTGAGCTCAAAGATATGATCATTGAAAGCTTTTCAAAAAAAGGACACGAATTCTACGATGTCGGCGTATTGGCAGGAGAGACAGTCAATTACCCAAGCGTCGCATATAACGCGATCAAACAGATGACGGAAGGTGATTGCGAACGTTGCATTTTGATCTGTGGCACTGGAATCGGGATGGCGCTGACGGCCAACAAGATCGATGGAGCATATGCAGCAGTCTGCCATGATGTATATTCGACTGAGCGTTCGATACTTAGCAATAATGCCAATACAATGTGCATGGGCGCGTTGGTAATCGGGACCAAAACAGCGGAAACGCTGGTCGACATCTGGCTGGGGCTTACGTTTGATCCGTCCAGTAGGTCGTTTGAGAAGGTTCGGGAGATTTACGCTATTGAAGCGCGCGAATCTGGAGAGTCGCATGCAGGCATATAATCAGGATGCGCTGGAAAAATGCGCCCATAACATCAGAAAGCATATTGTCAACACCATCGTCAACAATGGCGAAGGGCATGGCGGACCAGCCTTGTCGTGTGCGGATATCCTCTCGGTATTGTACCTTGGAGTTATGAACATTGACAAAAACGATCCGAGCAATAAAGAAAACGACAAGTTTCTATTGAGTGCAGGGCATAAGTGCCTTGCGATTTATGCGGCGTTGGTTGAAAAGGGAATTGTCGATGTCTCAGTACTCGATACTTACAACAAACTGGATTCGCCGGTGCCCGGTCATCCGGACGCAACAAAGCTTCCTGGTTTGGAGTTTTCTACCGGTTCGCTGGGTCACGGGTTGCCACTCGGATGCGGATTTGCTGTCGCCGCGAAAATGAAAGGTATGGATTACAAAACATACGTGCTGATGGGCGACGGAGAACAGGGTGAAGGGTCAAACTGGGAAGCGGCAGCTTTTGCGGCACACAACAAGCTCGATAACCTGATTTCAATAATCGATGAAAACGGGCTGCAAATCAACGGAACGACGAAAAACATATGCAAACCTACTGAATTCGAAGACAGGTACAGGGCATTCGGGTGGAGTGTCAGGACGGTAAACGGACACGATGTTAAAGAACTGTATGATACGTTGAAAAGCACGCCTTTTGAAAATGGCAAACCGTCAATGATCATCGCAAAGACGAGAAAAGGCTGCGGAATCTCATTTATGGAAGACAACATCGGATATCATCACTGGCATCCAGATGAGTTTGAAGCAAAACAGGCACTTGCGGAGATCTCAGCAGCAGAAAAAAGGTGGGCATGATGAGCATGATGGATCCAAGAAAAGCATTTGATGCAGCATTGCTCGAACTGGGCAGGAAGAATAAAGACATCGTCGGCGTATCATGCGACTCAGCACTTGGCGGCGGTATGGGAAGTTTTTTCAACGCATTTCCTCAAAGAACCGTTGAGACGGGCATCAGCGAACAAAATGCGATCGGTATCTGCGCCGCGCTCGCGAAACAGGGCATGATCCCTATCATCGTGGTGATCACACCATTTATAACGATGAGGGCATATGAGCAGGTCAGAAACGACATCGGATATATGAACATGAACGTTAAGCTCGTGGGCAGTGGCGGCGGCCTCGCGTACTCGACACTTGGGGCGACACATCAGGCAATCGAAGATGTTGCGCTGATGAAAACGATCCCTAACATGACGATACTATCCCCGTGTGACGGGTATGACATTCAAAAAGCGCTGATGATGGCAGTCGAGATTAATGGGCCCGTATATATTCGGATGCCAAGACAACCCCGAGAGGTGCTGGCGGCAGAGCGGCATGTCGCGCTTGGAAAAGCTGAAGTTTTAATAGACGGTAAAGATATAGCGATATTCGCAACCGGTCCGATGATTGAGGAAGCGCAGATCGCAGCGGAGATATTAAAGAATTACGAAATAGATGTAGCTGTGCTCGGATTTATGACCATTAAGCCGCTTGACGAAGAAACAATCAAAAAAATTGCAAATAAAGTTAAGGCGATCATTACGGTGGAAGAGCATTCGATTGTGAATGGATTCGGCAACTCAGTAGCACAGTCTCTCGCTTCCGTTAAGAACGCACCGCCTGTCTATATCATGGGGATTAAAGAAGGCGCGAAGAACACTGGACCGTATAAAGAGCTACTCGATGACTACGGATTAACGGGTGAACGAATAGCTGAAAATATAAGAAAATTGTAAAGGATAAAATTGCTATGACTGTGAATTACTCAAAAAACGGATACGGAAAAGCGTGTATCAATTTTACATTAAGGTCATTGAATATTCCTGCGGTGAGGGGACAGGAAGCTCTGGTAAACAGAGTGCTTGATAAAGCAATCAGCTTTAAAGAATATCAAGTGCTAAAAGAAGTGGCCGCATTCGTGGGCGTGACGGATCGTTTTGCAAATGTGATCAATACTTTCGCGGTGTGCGAGGGGGAAACTCCGGCAGGATTCAGAGTAGAGAGCTACTTGGGAGAAGAAGGCGTGCTATTGGTCGATCTGGTGCGTGACATCAGTTACGATAAGGACGGCATGAAGAGAGCAACCAAGATTATTTTTTCAGCTGATTCGGCGAATCCCTACGAGGTCGCTCCGATCGCTCCAATGCTCGGAAATCTGACATGCAACCCGGGTATTGTGTATGATCTTTTCATTAACAATCCAAAAGCTAACGTGGGCAACAAGTTTGAGACGATCGAAGAGGTCATGACCGAGCTTGGCAATATTCTTGGACCCGGCGTGGATATAAGCGTAGAGCTCAATAACCCGTTTGAAAAAGATTTTGATAAAATACTCGATGAGTGCGAGAAGTTCAAAGAGATATTATCCGAGTACAGACTGGTCGTTAAAGTTCCGCACATGGGCCCCGTCAACAGCGGCAATGTCAATGAACTATTGACGGGCGACAAAACGTTCGGTGTGCGTTATGACGCAGCACCCACCGAGGATGCATTAAGAAGCCACAATCTTGCACTTAAGCTGCGCGACCACGGATACCGTATCAACTATACGCTTATGTTTGAACCGTACCAGACCGCGCTGGCATTGCAGGCGAAACCGGCTTTCATCAACACCTTTGTTCGTCACAGGTTGATACAGACTCAACAGATGAAGAATCTGCTTGCGTTCTTTGAAATTACCAGAGACAAAAAATATCTCGAAGAATTAAGAGCATTCTTGCTGAAAGTGGATCTTTTAAGCAAGTTTGAAACGGATAAAGATCTGCTGACTGTCAAGCATTTCGCTGAGGACATCATCAAGTACCGAAACTTTGACAGCAAGGAAGGCAGCGACGGTCTCGATATGGCGAGACATAACCTAAGGATGCTAAAGCAAAACAACTTACCGGACACCAGATTAATTATCTGCAGCATGGAAGGCCCGAACAATTATCCGGATCTTGATAAATTAACGGTAGATCCTGAATTTGCGGACGTGATTGATCGTCTGGTGATTACCGCTGAGCCGGGGTATCTTGCAAGATTTACGTCGACCAGCCAGGTAGTATCCTACCAGAGAAGATTTATGAACGCAGTTCAAGGCGCAAAATAGATTTTGAAAGGATTAATATTATGAACGAAAAATTAAAAGGTGTGTTCGCACCGATTACAACACCATTTACGAGTGAGGGCGGAGTAGACTATGCGGCTCTTAAACAAAACATGGAGTTCTATGCGAACTCAGGTATCAAGGGTTATCTTGCCCTTGGCTCTAATGGTGAAAACAAGAATTTGACCAACGACGAAAAAGAAAAGGTATTGAAGACAATTATCGAAAACAAGGGCAAAGATCAGGCGGTAATGGCTGGATGTATCTTTGAATCAACTTATGAGACCATAGAGTTTGCAAAAAAATTCGAAGCGCTTGGCGCAGATTTTCTGACTCTGCTTCCGCCTTCATATTTTAAAAAACAAATGACGGATCCGGTGCTGATCAAATATTTTAATGATGTGGCAAACGCCGTTCACACACCGTGTTTGCTCTATAACGCACCGCAGTTCTGCGGGGGTACCACTCTATCTGTCAAGCTCGTTCAAGAGTGCGCGAAGAACCCGAAGATTGTTGGCATTAAAGATTCGTCCACAGGCAGCATCGAAGGTTTCCTCTTCGGAGCGAGAGACATCATGAACGTTATGGCAGGCTCGGCAAACTTCTTTATGATGACAGTCATCATGGGCGGAACTGGCGGCGTGGTCTCTCTCGCGAACATTTTCCCCGGTATTGTCAACGAATTGTATGAATTGGTAATAGAACAAAAGTATAAAGAAGCGTTCGCATTGAACGAAAAGGTACTCCAGCTCAATAAGGGCGTATCCGGCGCAGGCGGAGTCGCTGCAGTCAAGTATGCGATGGATCTCGCCGGACTCAAGGGTGGGGATCCGAGACTGCCTCTTCTGCCTCTCACGGAAGAAAACAAAACAAAAATAAAAGCACTCCTTGAAAAAGAGGGAATGATTTAAAACCGATTCGGCGGCGCACAACGCCACCGATCCGAATTTCAGAAAGGTTTCGTTTGGATATGAGAAAAGTTATTTTAACCAAGAGACTGAATGAAGCGGACGCTAAGCTGTTTGAAGGAATATCAGATATAGAACTGGTCACCATACCTGACGGAGATCAAGCGTCGTTTGACGCGCATATTAAAGATGCTGAAGCGATACTTTTAAGCACATCGTATAAGATGACTCAGGAAGTGATCAAAAGCGCTCAGAATCTGAAAGTCATCAGCCGGACAGGCGTAGGTGTCGACAACGTCGATGTTTTAGCGGCCACAGAGCAGGGCGTTTTGGTACTCAACACGCCGCAGGCTAACTCGATATCTGTGGCTGAACATACTGTAGCGCTGATTATTGCAATATCCAAGCAGCTTTTGATGTACGACAGCGAATTAAGATCGGGAAACTTTAAGATTAGACGGACAAACAAGGCTGTTGATATCCAAGGTAAGATACTTGGTTTAATCGGATGCGGACGCATCGGAAGGTTTGCGGCAGATAAATGCAAGGCGGCGTTTGATATGCAAGTCATCGGGTATGACCCGTATATCAAAGAGCTTGATGATATCACGCTGTATACAGAGATCGAAGAAGTGTTTAAACGTGCGGATTATATTTCGCTTCACATTCCGCTAACACCAGAGACCAAAAACCTAATCGGTGAAAGACTGCTCTCAATGATGAAACCAACGGCGTATATCATCAACACAGCAAGAGGCGGCATCATTGATGAATACGCGCTCGCAGAGAAACTGAAAAACGGTGAGATCGCGGGAGCAGCACTGGATGTTCTGGAATCAGAGCCGCCAAGCATGGACAATCCGTTGCTTGGGCTGAAGAATGTCATATTGACACCGCACACCGCAGCGTTGACCAAGGAGTGCTCGGCAAGGGTTGCAAATGAAGCGGCGCTTGGTATCGCGGATTATTTAAAGGGCAACACACCTAAGTTTGTATTTAATAAAAAGTTACTGGAAAGTAATGAGTAATTTGGAGGCTGACATGACCAAAAGATATGATTTAGTAGGTTTCGGTGAAGCAATGGTGCGCTTTAATCCGCCGGAACATGTAAGGCTTGAGCAAGCACAGTATCTTAATCTTGCCATCGCGGCAGCGGAACTGAACGTCTGTGTCAACACATCGACGCTTGGGATCAAGACAAAGTGGGTATCTAAGCTTGTCGATACATGGTCGGGCAAGTATGTCATCAACAAGGGCCGCGAGCATAACGTTGACATGGATGACGTTATTGTCGAGAAGTATGATGGATCAGGCAGAAAATCGAGAAACGGCCTTTGTTTTGTAGAAGTCGGTATCGGTCCGCGTGCGTCAAGACAGATTTACGACAGAGGACATAGTGCGATATCACAGATACAGGAAGGTGAACTCGATTGGAAACGCATTTTTGCGGACGCCGGCTGGTTCCATACCACGGGTATCACCTGTGCGATTTCACCGCAGGCTGCAGATGAGGCAGTTCGTTCACTCAAGATCGCTAAGGAATGCGGAGTAACAACTAGCTTTGATCTAAACTTCCGGTCTACGCTTTGGTCGCCCGAGCAGGCACAGGCCGCAATGGTCAAGGCGATGCCGTACATTGATGTGCTGATCGGAAACGAAGAAGATTTTGAAACAATGCTGGGTATCAAGGCGGACGATACGAGCAAAGCATACTCTAAGCTCGACCCAATGAACTATAAGGCGGTTGCTGAGAAAGTCTGCGAGAAATATCCAAATGTTAAGACGGTTGGGACAACGCTTAGAGAAGTCAAAACAGCTTGTCTGAATGACTGGAGGACGGTTGCTTACCATAATGGAGAATACTACGTTTCAAAAAAATACGAGAACCTTGAGATATATGACAGGACGGGTGGCGGTGACAGTTTCGCGTCGGCTCTCATTTATTCTCTGATAACCGGAGAGTACAAGGGACAGGACATGATCGAGTTTTCTGCGGCGTACTCTGCGCTTTGTCACGGATTCATGGGCGATTGGAACTGGGCGTACAAAGAAGAAGCGGAGAGCGTAATGAGGGGCGGAAGCGCCAGAGTAAAAAGATAACATAGAAAGAAAAAATGAGGGGGATGTGTCGATGAAAAAGATAAATGTGGCATTAGTCGGCCACAAGTTTATGGGACGTGCGCATACGCACGCAATCACTGATGCTCCGATATTTTTCGACTTGGGCGTGGAGATCGGTAAAAAAATGATCTGCTCAAACGAAGAATCGGTCATTGAAATTGCAAAAAGATGGGGATGGGAAAAGGCGGTACTGGACTGGAAGGAAATCATTAACGACAAAGACATCGACGCAGTCAGCATTGCGGCGCCCAGCAAATTTCATGCAGAGATCGCGATCGCAGCGGCGAACGCCGGTAAACATATTTTCTGTGAGAAACCGTTGGCGCTGGATATGAAGGATGCAGAAGCGATGGTCAAGGCGGTTGAAGACAATAAGGTCATCAACATGATAGGGTTCAATTTCCGCAGAGTGCCTGCCCTTTGCCTTGCGAAACAGCTGATTGAAGAAGGTGTGCTCGGAAAGCTGTATCATTTCAGAGCGATATGGTCCCAGGACTGGCTGACCGACCCGAACTTCCCGATCGCATGGAGACTGAAAAAGAGCCTCGCCGGGTATGGCACACACGGAGATCTCGGCGCACACATCATCGATATCGCAAGATTCCTGATTGGGGAACTGGACGAAGTCTGCTGTGTCGAGAAGACTTTCAACAAACACAGGCCAAAGGCAGTGTTTGAAGACGGACTGCTCGCAGTGGCTGGTGACGAAATGGATGAAGTCGATGTGGATGATGCTTCTCAGATGCTAGCAACATTTAAGAATCAAAACATGATGGCCTATTTTGAAAGCACGAGAAACGGCACGGGGCATAAGAATCAGAACAGAATCGAGGTTGCCGGTAGTAAAGGTGCGATTATATGGGATGAAGAGATGCTCAACGAACTAGAATATTACAACGACGCAGACCCGACTCGCTTGAAAGGCTTTCGCAGGGTTCAAGTTGGTGAAGGCGTTCATCCGTACATGGCGAACTGGTTCCCGGTGGGGCACATTATCGGTTATGGCGATACTTTTGTGAACGAATACTACGATTTCTTTACTGCAATCAAAGAGGGCAAACACATCACACCGAACTTCAGAGACGGCCTGATGGTACAAAAAGTACTTGATGCGGCAGAACAGTCTTCTGTTGAGCGGGCATGGAAGAAAATAGAATATTAATTTATTAAGTGAGGTTAATGTTATGAAAACGATCAAGGCTCAACATGTAACACCCGAAAACTTCAAAGAGTTTGGCAAAGTGATAAGTATAACTACCAAAGTTGAGCCGGATGCGCAATCGGATATTCAAACGTTTTATGGACAGCTTGCGATCATAGAATGCAGTGAGTCGATTGAGTTTGGTATCTGTGTCGCAAAGAAGCGGGACTTAGTTGTAGATATGCTCGAGCAGCATGTTGAAACCGAAGAATTGCTTGCTGCGATAAGTGGTGATTTTATTACGCCTGTGACTTCTTCGATTGAGATCAACGGTAAGTTGTCTCCCGATCTAGACAAGATTATAGCGGTCCGGGTCAATCAAGGCGAGGGCGTCGTCTTCGACAAAGGGATGTGGCACTGGACACCGTATGCAGTGACGGAAACATGTGATGTGTTGGTCGCTTTCAAAACAGATACACCGAAGAACGACTTTATCAGCAAGGAACTTACCGAAAAACTTAAAATCGAACAATAGTTAACAACCTACATGAATTGTCCATCACCAGATGGATGATGGATTCCCTCCAAATGGTCTTTGATGTAGAATGAAGTTTATGAGATGTACAATGAAAAAATTGAATAAGCTGATTATCAAAGTATGGAGGAAAGCATGAGGAGAGAGGTTTTAAGATTAGACTGTGTTTCAAAGAAAATCAATGATGTAAAGGTATTAAAGAATATATCTCTGACGATATACGAGGGGGAAATTGTAAAGCTTTTTGGTGACATGGGGCAATCGAAAGCCATGGTGGTTCGGCTTCTTGGAGGGGTTTTTCAACCGGACTTCGGCAAGATTTATGTTGATGGCAGGGAAGTGGAAATCACATGCCCAAACGACGGAAAAAAAGCGGGCATTAGCATCATCCATAAAAAAAGCGATCTTATTCCAAACCTGACGGTCATGGAGAATCTGTTCCTTGGAAGAAGCGATGCGAACAGCAAACCTTTTCTCAAAGTCAAACAACAGACGGCACGCACCCGGGAGCTGCTCAATATCCTTGGTTTGGACATTATACCTGAGACACCCGCGTCGGATCTGAAGATTGAGCAGATCCAGCTTGTTCAGTTGGGCAAAGCGCTTCTCGATAATCCCAAAGTAGTGATCATGGATCATACGAACATACTGCTGGATAAAAATCAGTTAAAATTGTTTGAGGGGGTATTCCGAGAACTGTCAAAGAGAAAAGTCGGCATACTGGTGGTTGCTCAAAACCTTAAGGATTTTGCCGATGTATCTGACAGAATGTATATCATGAAATATGGCAGTATCATAGGGAATGTCAAAACTTCAGAGATTGATCGAGAAAAGATCATTCAAATGATCACCAATGATTATGTTATCAAGAAACCGGGAATATCACTGAACGATATATCCGAAGAAGTATTGCGTGTTGAGAATCTGACCACAAAAAATGCATTAAAGGACGTAAGCTTTACACTGAAAAAAGGTGAGATCATCAGCATTACTGGGTCGTATGGCTCGGGTAAATGCGAGATCGGGTATGCGCTGTTTGGGATAGAGAGGCCAACAAGCGGGAAAATCTATCTGGACGGTAAGAGGATTAAAACAAGAAACACGTCGGATGCAATAAAAAATAAGATCGCGCTGATATCGTTTGAAAGCGAAGAAAACGGGCTTTTGTATAACATTGGTGTAAAGGAGAACATTAGCATACTCCGCTTAAACAGCATCAGCCATCTAAAGATTATACGCAAGGAGCTTGAAGATTGGCTGGTGGAGACAGTGGGCGCAGATATTGGACTCAGCTTTCTTGATACTGATATTGAAATGGATTCGCTAACGGCTGTGCAGCAGAGAAAAGTGAGCATTGCAAGAGCGATGAGCACTTTCCCAAAGGTGTTGATTCTGGTTGATCCCACAAAAGGATTGGATAACAACAGCAGAAAGCAGATTCTTGAGTTGTTGGTTTCATTCTCGAACAGGGGGGTATCGATCATAATGATTTCGTCAAACGTTTACGAAATCTTGCAGATATCAAACAGAATTCTTCTGTTTAGCAATCATACCATCACCGGTATCATCGATGAAAGTGAGCTTGAGCTAAAAGACCAAATAGTAATATTTAACAACATGATATAGGGGATCGGCCAAAACAGCAGATTCCCTGATAGATAAGAATTCTTACAGAAAAGAGGTTTTCTAAGTGGTAAAGAAGGGATTAGTTAAGTTTGTAAAAAATGACTTGGCGAGCATATCTGTAATATTTATCATTCTGCTGTTAGTCGTCATTTCAAAATCAACCCCGGAACGGCTTGGGTTTAGTTTGACTTCTATTTCAAAGGATATTGCAATATTTACGATTGTAGGTATGGCGCAGATGGCGACACTGGCTGTTGGACAGTTTAATCTGGCCGTCGGCGCAATGGGCGGCGCGGCAGGGATGATATGTGGTTATATGATCAATGTGCCAGCTACAGGCACAATGTCTGCTGAAACCTATGCACAAGCAGAAGTAGGGCTCGCAATGCCTTGGGTCGCGGGAATAGCAGTAGCTTTAATTGTTGGCTTTATCATCGGCATCGCGCAGGGCGGGATCATTGTGAAAACAAATATCAACCCTTTTATTATCACACTTGCCTTGATAAGTGTTCTTCACGGGATCAATATGGCAGTCACACAGAATATGTTCTTTAGAAATCTACCGACAGGGTTTAAAGGTATCAGCACAATAACCCTACCCGCATCTTCCACGCCAGAGGCAGGACTGCAGGGAACGTACGGGGTTCCCATCATATTTATATTTGTTATATGTGTGATGATTGTGATGTGGATCATATACAACAGGACGATCCTGGGCAGAAAGATGCTTGCTACGGGCGTAAGCACCAGAGCCGCGGATTTTGCCGGCATCAACTCTAGAAAATACATTGCAATCGCGCATGGCCTTAGCGGCGCACTTTGTGCACTGGCTGGCGTACTGACCATTTCAAAACTTGGCTCAGCACAGACATCGGTGGGTGACAACTGGCTGCTCTATTCATTCGCTGCCCCGATTTTGGGGGGAACTCTTTTGAGCGGTGGTAAAGTTTCGATTGTTGGAACAATGATTGGCGCTGGAATTATGACAGTCATCACTACAGTTTTGGCACTGTTACAACTGGACGCGTTCACACATCAGATATTTATCGGTGCAATTTTGCTGCTGGCATTCATACTGAACAAAGGCAGAGAGGAACTCAGCAAAAAACAAGACAAGACTTTGATTGAAGCTCAAGAAGCGAAGCTTCAGACCGGGAGATGAACAAGATGCAAAAAACAAAATCTAATACAAAAGCACAAGCAAATAATAGGTTTAAAATTACCAACTCCATGGGTATTGCATTGGTTATCGTCGTGCTGTCAATTTTCTTGACATCGCAAAGCGGCAAATTCTTCTCACAGATTAATTTTATTACGATTGCGCGCATATGCAGTGTGACGATACTAGTGGGATTTGCTCAGATGGTGGTTATCGCAGGTGGCGGAATGAATGTCTCCATCGGCGCAATCGGCGGCCTCTCAGCAGTTGTCGTCGGTGCTTTGATACAAAGAGCCGGAATTCCATGGGGTTTCGCGATCGTCATTGCGGTGATGATCGGAGGGTGCTGCGGTGCTTTCAATGGTTTTATAATTACCAGGCTGGGCAAAACGGGCGAGATCTCATGGCTGACGACACTGGCAACTATGAGCATTTTCACCGGTATTTCGCTCACCATCACAAAAGCGAACCCATTTTATAACCTGCCCGATGGATACGACTGGATCGGCACATTCAACATTGGTGGCTGGTTACCGTTTATGATCATTGTAACAATTGTGATCGCCGTCTTGCTTTGGTACATGTTCAAATATACAAGTTATGGGCGTCAGGTGCTGGCGATAGGCGCAAATCAAAAGGCAGCGGAATTATCCGGTATCAACGTCAAGAAGGTCATGCTTCTAAAGCACGTTTTATCTGCCGTCATCGCGGCATGTGCAGGTATACTGTTCAGCACAAGGCTCGGATCGATAGGCTCAGATATCGGCGGAGATTGGATGTTATTTTCATTCGCAGCACCGCTGATAGGCGGTACAAGAATGGAAGGTGGACGTGTTGACGTGTTGGGAGCGTTTCTGGGCGGGCTGCTGCTTGCGATAGTTTCTAACGGCGTGGTCCATTTGCAAGTCAATGTGTACATTGTCGAACTGTTAGAGGGAATTATTATTTTGATCGCGGTTGGGATGGATAGGATCAGATTGCTCAGAGAAGAGCATCGCGAAAGAATGGAGCGTGCGGCACTATGATAGGCGATATGATTTTAGAGCTTAGAAATATTACGAAGATATTCCCGGGTGTAAGGGCTCTCGACAATGTTGATTTCTGCGTAAAAAAGGGTGAGATACACGCCCTGATGGGAGAAAACGGTGCGGGAAAAAGCACATTGATCAAAATAATCACAGGTGTTTACAAACAGAACGAGGGCAGCATCTTCGTGAACGGCAAAGAAATGGCTTTTGGCAGCCCGAGAGATGCTTTCGCGGCAGGCATAAATGTTGTGCATCAGGAAAGAAACCTATTCCCAACATTCAGTGTTGCAGAAAATATCATGATCGAGCATTATAGCGATTCTATAATGAAGAGGATACATCAAAGGGAGATAAACAAGGCAGCGCAAGAATACATCGACATGGTTGGGCTGGATGTTGCGGCAACCAAGAATGTTGAAGCGTTGAGCGCAGGCCAAAAGCAGCTGATCGAGATTGCGAAGGCGCTTTCATCGGATGCAAAGATCATACTGCTTGATGAACCTACGGCTTCCATTTCGGTCAACGAAGCGAATATACTGATCGAATTAATCAAGAAATTGCGAGAAAAAGGTATATCTTTTATATTCGTTTCACATAAGATCGAGGAAGTTTTTTCGCTGGCTGATACTGTTACGGTTTTGAGAGACGGTAAAAACGTTTTATCCATGGAAACAAGCGAGATTTCTGCGCCTGTGAAAGATATGACGAGGGACGAACTCATTACACGTATGGTCGGCCGAACCGAAGAGTTTCAATCTTTGGATATGAGGAACTTTGAGAATTCACGAATTGTTCTGGAAGCAAAGAATTTGAGGAGTGTCGATTCACCCAAACCAAAATCCTTTCAGCTCAGACAAGGTGAGCTGCTTGGTTGGTACGGGCTTGTTGGTGCCGGGCGAACGGAGTTTGCCCGTACACTGATCGGTTATGATCCTGCAATCGAAGGTGAACAAATTATTAACGGAAAGAAGGTCAAAGCAAGAAATATCACGCAAACCCAGAATAAATATAAGCTTTGTTACCTCAGTGAAAACAGAAAAGAAGAAGGCCTTTTCTTGGATCATAATGTTAAGATCAATATCACATCCACGATTTTGAAAAGGATCAAAGGGTTTCTCGGATTCTTGAACCTAAAAAGAGAACAGGAGATCGCGGATAATTATAGGATCGAGCTGCAAATCAAAACACCGAACTTAAAACAACTTGTTCGGAATCTGAGCGGTGGAAACCAGCAAAAGGTTAGCCTTGGCAAAGGGCTTGCCGTCGAGCCAGACATTTTGATTATTGATGAACCGACAGTCGGTATCGATATCAAGACAAAGGCAGAGATCCACAAGCTTATGTACAGATTGACACAGAACGATAAATCTGTCATATGCATCTCGTCAGACATGCCGGAGATTGTTCAGATATCGGATCGTATCATCGTTTTCAAAGACGGAAAGATCATGGGAGAGCTTGAGAATACCAAAGTATACGAAGATATGAGTAAAAAAATAATGAACCTGATTATGGCGTAAGGTTTTAAATAAAGTTTAAGCCGTAAGGCTTAATAAAAAAACGAAAGGACATAAAAAAATGAAAAAACTGGTTATACTCGTGTTGGCTGCATGCATGCTGTTAAGTCTAGCAGCATGTGGAGCTCCCGCGGCTCCGGCTTCTGAAGAACCGGCCGCTTCCCCGGAGGCAACCCCAAAAGTGGAGACAGCAAATGATCTTGAAGTTGATTTGCAGGATGTTGTTGAAACAGGCACGACAGAAGGCGCAAACTACAACTTTGCGATCGTTTACGGCGGTGTTCATCCTTTCTTCGATCCTTGGGCATTTGGTGCGCAGCAAGCGGCTTTGGACTTAGGGATACCGATTCCGAACGTTACCAGCCCGCAGAACTGGGATCAGACTGAGCAAAACGCGATCATTGACGGTCTCGTAGCTGGCGGCGTTGGTGGTATTGGTATGTTCACATCAGACGCGGTTGCAGGAAACGAAAAAATCTCCGAGTTAGTCGCCATGGGTATCCCTGTTGTGACAATGGGCGGATCTCCTGCGACACCTTCGGATGCAAGCTTCTGCTATGCAACTGATGTGGGACCTTCTGTGGCCTTTGCGACACAGGCGATTATTGACGAGCTTAAAGCGCAGGGAAAAACAGAAGGCAAATTGCTCCATCTGTGCTCAGGTTTGGCTGATACGAACACCCAGAAGAGACAGGCTGCCATAAATGAAGTTTTGGCGAAACCTGAAAATGCCGGATTCACACTTGAATGGGAATTGGCTGATACAGACGCGACAGAACCCGCTGAAGAAGCGATTTCTTCAATGTATGCTTCTTACTATGAAGATGTAGACGGTATTGTCTGCACAGGCTATGTGAATGCACAGGTTCTTGCTAAAACGATGAACGAAAGAGGAACAAATGATGGTATCGTTGCAATCGGCATCGACGATTCCTCGGACGTTCTCTCTGCGATCGGCAATGGTTATATGTTCGGAACCATGACACAGAGCTCATGGGCAATGGGTTATGTCGGAACATATGCGCTCAAATTATTTGCGGATGGCTACACCATGAAGCCGGATGCGCCGTTCTTTATCGATTCGGGATTCAACCTCTTGAAGCAGGACGGACTTGAGGCATACTCAGATACGCAGCAGCAAATGGCACATGACTTCGTTTCAACGATGGCTGATAAGTACTTTGATGCTCCGGCAAAATAAGTAAGATGAAAATTTTATCTGATAAGATAAAAAGGTTAACATTACACACCAAACAATTAGTGTAAAACTCCGTCACAAGATAGCCCCGACAGAATTTTCTGTTGGGGCTATTAAATTGATTCTCTTACTGGTTTAAGATCATGCATTTGCGAAACTGACTTTTTATACGTATAATAAAGATAAACATAAAAGCCGATGAAAATAAGGAGTGCAAAAAATGAATAGGCTCGCTATATTCGTTTTGGTATTGATTTTGACTTTATCCATGGCCGCCTGCAGTTTGCCGGACGATACAGAAGCGCCGTACGATGAGATGACTGCAGAGCCGGTGTCTCAAACACAAGATAATGCACTCGTTGAAGACGAAGGTGAGGTGGCCGATCCTGCGAATTACCAATTTGCGATCGTTTATGGTGGTGCGCATCCATATTTCGATCCTTATGAACCGGGTGCTAAGGCGGCAGCCAAAGATCTTGGAATTCCCGAACCATACATCATCAGCCCGCAAGCATGGGACCAGACAGAGCAGAATCAGGTTCTTGACGGTGTGATTGCAAAAGGAGCGAAAGGGATCGGCATGTTTCCTTCGAATGCTGTGGCAAGTAACGTACAGATTACGGACATGGTTAGCAACGGTATCCCCGTTATAGCTTTGGGCGGATCCCCTGCTGAGCCTTCCGATGCAGTATTATGCTTTGCAACAGATGTGGGCGCTTCTGTTGCGCTAGGGACGCAGAAGCTGATCGATAAGCTTAAAGCGAACGGACTGACAAAAGGCAATATTGTACATCTTTGCAGCTCACTTGGAGATGCGAACACGAAGAGGCGGCAGGCAGCCATTCAGGAGGTTTTGGCACGACCTGAAAATGAAGGCTTCGTTCTTTATCAGGAACTGGCGGATACCGACGCAATCGAACCTGCTGAAGAAGCGATCAGCACAATGTTTGCTTCGTATATCAGCGAAGTTAACGGTATTATTTGTACAGGTTATGTCAATGCTCAAGTTTTAGCGAAGACGATGATGGACAAAGATGAGCGCCGAGTTGTCGCTGTCGGTATTGATGATTCTCAAGATGTCTTAAACGCAATCGATGCAGGTGTCATGTACGGTACAATGACCCAGAATCCATGGGGAATGGGATATGTTGGAGTATATGCGCTTAAACTAATAAAAGATGGATATACCTATAAAGAAGACAAACCATTCTTTATTGATTCCGGCTATTTCCTGTTAACGAAAGAGGGATTACCAACATATCAGCAAACGGTTGAATACAATACCAGGGCATTTGTTTCTACAATGAAAGATGAATACTTTAGCCCTCCTACACAATAGTCTAGGAACAGTTGTTTATATAGCTTGTGCAAGACTGAGAATAGGATCACGAACAAAATCAAAATTATATCTGTATGTTTCAACGTATGAGCATGTCCGGATCGGTCTCAATTATGTTGGCCTGCTTCCAATTCATAACTCCCATAATATTTCCCCAATTCTAATTCAATTTTCTGAATATTATCTTTCTCCAACATTTCGGTGCAAAAATGATATGATATTTATTTGCGGCGGCTAGACTGTCATCAGAATATAGCAAAAGGAGTAATTTCCCTATAGCCTAAGCCTTTTTGAACTTCCTTGCAATTACAGGGGGGTTCTTTATCATAATAAAAGGTTAACATTATCCACCATAAATAATGTTAACCCCGTCACAAGTCGTCCATAGAAATGCATCTAGGGACTATTTTAATCTTAAATTATTGACATATAAAAAGTCAATAGGATTATGGGAGCATGTTAGAATTTTAGACAATCTGTTAAGATGGAAGGAGCGAAAGAACGCTCAGAAATCGGAGGCGGAATTATGGGAGAATACAGAAAGAAATACGATGAGGATTTCAAGAAGAATGCGGT
>JAEWQS010000162.1 GCA_023399095.1 Bacillota bacterium | reverse complement strand
GGACGATCCCGCCTCCATGGAACTGTTTGAGCTATATAGATATGTTTACGACACGATGCAAAGGGAATAAAAGCATGCGCTGGGCTCAAGGCGTTTGCATGTTAAAACAGATAGTATCTTCATTTCATTATTTTTACTACAATTGTCGTTTACACAAGATACCGCTCATATTGTATAATAATAGTAATTATGGTTTGTATTATATGGAGGGTATCATGAAGAAATCAGCTGCCATTTTTCTCATTATTTCAATGCTGCTTGCCTTATCCGGCTGCGCAGGTGTCAGCCCCGGTCAAGACGTCGGCACAAACGGCAGCGCTGCGCCCAGTCTGGGCAGCAATGAAGAAGTAACCGTGCACAAATATACCCTTACGGGCGAGTCGGAATCGTGGACGGCCGAGCTCAATATTGACCATACTGACATATTATTCGAAAAAGACGGATCGCTATGCTACGACTCAGACGAAGACAGCGAGCTTATCGTCACATATAAGGGTGATATATCTGATCTGGAATCTGTCAAAAATCTTCGCATTGTCTGCGGTGAAGACAGCATAGAAGATACCTTTAACAACGGCCATTCCTCAACTGTCAAAACATTTAAGATGCCCGTCAGTTTTAGAAGAGATAAATAAAGATGATACGATTGAAGCGATGGTTACAGCCGACGGTGACACCCAAATCCTTCAGCTTAAAACCGGCAACAGCAAGGAAATATTTACGAACGGCAACGATGATTACATCGAAAACCACTACGTGTTTAAAGGCGAATCAGATTCGTGGACGGGTGAAATGACGGTGGATTCAACTTTGTTGTTCTTCGAAAAAGAAGGTGTACTCGGCTGTGATAGCAACGAAAAAGAAAAACTGACCGTCACCTATAAGGGAGATATATCCGATCTGGGGCCTGTAAAAAAGCTCAAAATTGCCTATGACACTCCTTCCGGTGGCGGTAGCTTAGAAGAAAGCTACGACCCTGAATGTCCCTTGCAGGATAGTACATACATATTGTCGAGCGGCAGCTCCGGCGGATCACTCATTCAGGAGGATTCTGTCATCATCGTCACGGTTACAATCGATGATAAGACGGAGAGCTTCGAAATGAAAAATGACGCTTAGCCATTATCTTCTGCTTCCCAGAAACGGCAGGGTATTATACACAGCTGCGCAAGCCGCGAGCCCCGCGATGCTGATCATCGGATTCATTAAATCTGCCGAAGACAGCCAGCGCGCGGGCAGTATATGCGACACAGCCGCAAAAAGCCCGCTTGACGGCAGCGGCACCAGCATAGACGAGAACATCACGTTCGCGATGGTCACCAGGCAGATGCTGAGCATCAGTGCCGTCTGATTGCGTATCTGCGCCAACAGCGACGCGATGCCGCCAAACGAAAGCATGTACAAAGCGAACATGATAAGCAGCGGAACGATCAGCTGACTCTCTCTCGCCACGCCAAATGCGATGAGCGGCACTGCCGCGCATGGCAGCATGTATACGGTGTCCGCAATGCCCGTCGCGAGCCGAAAGCGCGTGATGGAAAACGTACGCGATGTCAGCCTGTCGGAAAAGTCCGCCCCTTTGCGTGTCATCGCAAGGCCGGTCAGCATGAAAAAGCTGGCCACGCCGCACAGCAGATACAGCGACGAATACGCCGCGTCCAAAAGCGGTGTCACCTGGCCTGTCTCTCCCGCCGCGTTTTCACGCACCAATTGCAGAATCGGCTCCTCGGTGCCCACGATGGTGTCTTCAAACACGCTCTCATACAGTTTCTCGCCGCCCAAGGCACGTGCCTCGTTGGCGCTGCTGCACGCAAGCCACAGACGCAGCGCTTCGCTGCCCACGCTTTCGGATATCACGCCCGCCGCTGTGCTGTAAGGCGAACGCAGCAATTGCAATACGCCTTCAAACTCGCCGCTTTTTATCGCGTCCTCAAAGCCGTCCTTAATCACAAATACACCTTCCAACCGCCCCGTTTGCAGGTTTGCGATGAGCGTATCCTTGTCATCAAGCGTCACCCACACCACATCCAGCGCATGCACGTTTTTTAGCAGCAGGTGGGAAAATTCCGAATCATCCTCATCGATCCAGCCGATGGGCACCGGTGCGTCGGGAATGATAAGGCCGATAAACGGGCACACTGCCACACCCAGCGCCAGTAAAAAGAAGACGATGCCGTACGCGCCCGTGCACAGCGTTTTGAGGCGATATTTGAACGTGTGCAAAAACAGCCTCATTGCGTCCTCCTTTGAAACCGGCGCAAAACAAAAGGCAGCAGCGCCGCCGTATATGCGGCAAGAATCCCGGCAAACAGGTAAATTCCTTCGGCTTTATCGTTAAACAACCCCGCGATATTCAGCCTCAGCGCGGCCGAAAACGGCGTGTAATACGACACATCGCGCACGATGGCGGGCATATACGCGGAAGGCACGAGCAGACCGCCCAGCAGAGCTAGCGCAAGTGCGCTCATAAAAGCGGCGCGCACCGCAAAGGCCGCTGTCTTAGACAAAAGACCCACCAGCATCATACCGAGGCTCAGAAATAGACAGAGCAACACGCCGCCCAGAATTATCGCTGGCAAATGACCAAATAATACGGTGCCGCCCGCAATCAGACTCAGTGCCAAGGCTAGCACGGCAAATTGAAGAAGCAAAAAGAGACTGCCTGCAAGCCATCGCGATATCACGCACGCAAGCGGGGTATGTCCCGAAAGCAGCTGACGGTGAATGAGCCCCGTTTCACCGTCGTCCGCGGTCACACGCGCAATGGGCAAGCCGCTCAGCGCCACAAAGAGCACAAGAAAGCTCACTGCGTAATACTCAATGGGCAATGCACCGCCAAGCGGCGACGTGGTGTCCGTGTCCTCATACAGCGCCGAGCGCGCAAGTATGCTGCCAAAATAGACGATTCTCATGCGGTTGTAGGCATCCGATGCGGTTGTCTTATCCACACCCGCATCCTGACTGTTGTGATAAAGCATGTTGATCGCGTGCTGCGCGTTGCTCACAAGCGAAATGCCCGAATCCAGCGTCTCAAAAAGCAGCGCGTCTTCCAGCGGCATCTTGGGGTTGCCGAAATAGGAGATAGCGCTCCGTCCGTTATGATACAGCATGTCCTGCATATTCGCGGGGATATGGATAAATGCCGCCGCGCCATCCTCGACAGCCCGGCGACCATCACCTTCGCTCTGCACGAACTCGACACCGATCAGCCCGCCCAGCGAGCGGCTTTCTATAAGTCCGCTTAGTATTGATTCCGTGAGCGGGTCTTCATCCTCGTTAAAAACCGCGACGGTAAAATTGTCAGTGCGCACATCCGCAAAGAAATAAGGCGCCACCGCAAAGGAAATGAGCAGCACAAGCAGCAGCGGCGCACCCACCGCAAAGAAAATGGCTATTTTATTATTCAGTAGCCTTTTTAAATCCACCACGAAAAGCTTATTCATTCGTGTTTATCTGCCATCTGCGGCAGATTCCTTCCACTCCAGAATGTTAAAAGAGTCCTTAAATATAATTTGTGGGCAAGACGGGCTATTATTCACCCCAAAAAGCATTGCTTTCCGGGGGCCCCAAGCCCGCGCAGCCCACACCTTGCCTCCACCCCAAAAAGCGTTGTTTTTTGGGGACCCCGGGGTTTTGCGAAGTTTCGAGTCTATGAGGAACAAGCAAAACCGGTAAACTGGCGGAAAACCGTAGGTTTTTCGACAAGCTTATTTTGCGATATCTTCCCATTGGCGGCTGTCTACGAGCATGCCAAGGCCGTTGCCAAGATCTGCACGCGCGTCAATCACAGCATGTACCGTATCCTCTTCCTCGCGAAACAGCTTGCCGATGATATCTAGCTCAGCCTCGATGTGGTGTGAATTGTCCGTATATGGCTCGATCGCAAACGTACCACCGATGCTGATGGTTTCGCCGTCCGCGCTGTGCAGTGCGGCGCTGAGCACGCCCGTTTTATCCTCAGCTTTTAAGCTGTAATCCGCTTTGAGGACCTCGTTGCCGTTGATAGACAGCTCCGCATGCTCATAGCTCGCGGTGTCATCAAACTCCGCCATCTGCATCAAGTCATACTGCGCGTCCGCCGTCACCACGGTGACGGCCAAGCCGATGGGCGTGTCGTCTCGGCGGAACACCTTCCATGTCAGCGTGACGCCCTTAAAATCCTCACTTTTGAGCTGCGCCAGTAATGAATCCAGCGTCGTGCCCTGTGTGCCGAACGTCGCCGAAGCAGCGGCGACCAGCTCCTTCATCTGCTCATAGAGCGCATTATCCTGCTTAAGCTTTTCGGCAAATGTGCCAGCAGCCTGTGCCAGTTTCTCTGCGTCCAGCGTGGTATTGATCAGCGTCACATTGACGTCCTTACCATCAATAGGGCTGTAGGCCCGTCCAAGCTGCAGCTCGGTGCATTCCTTGGGCACCGATTGCGCGAGTGCACCAAACAGCCGTTCCAGCATCGCCGCATCCTCGGGCAGAGACGGCACAAACGCGCGAATGCGATCCCCCAGTGGCATATCGCCGGACACGTCGGCCCGGGCGGGCAGTTCCGCCACAGACGGCTCTCGTCCGGCCTGTTCGATCACCAGCCGATTATCTGTGACGAAAGCCTTGAATATGTCCATACCGACCACATTGGCCTTGATGCCCAAATCTCGTAAATCGTACTTGACATCAAGCTCGGCAGGAACGCTGGTCAGTGGAATCCCAAGCGACTTAAGCCCCTCAGATTCCAGCGTCATCTGCGCGTTTATTTCAAAGGGCTCTTTCATAAGCCGCTGCGTGAGGGTTCCAATCGGCTCGCCGGACTGCAATTCCCGGTTCTTCGCGTACTCACGAAAAAAATCGTATAGCGAGAGCACCCCATGGTTGCCTTCGTTTTGCATCGGCGGCTTGCTGCCAAATATCACAATACCGACCACCGTCAGCGCGCACACCAGCAGCACCAGCGCCACGCCTATCCAGCGTCTGCCCTGCATAAGGTCTTTTTGCCTGGGTCTTTTGCCGTGCGGCCAGATCAGCCGCCGAATCGCGCCGCGCCGCCGCGCCGCGCTCAATTCCGGCATCTCCGAAGAGCCAAGCTTTTTGGGTTCTTCATCCATGGCAAGATCCCTTTCACGCGGTATAACGCCGTATCGCCTCCGCTAGGTTCTCAAACTCCAATGTGCCGCAGTACGTCACGGTTCCTTCTTTGAGCGCAATCATCTCATCGGCCAGCATTTGCATTTCATCGATGTAATGACTTGAGAATATGATCGTTACGCCGCTTTGCTTGAGCGCAGACAGCGCCGCCATCATCCTGCGCCTGTTCGCGATGTCCACACCGGCGAGCGGCTCGTCGAGTATCAGCAGCGACGGACGCAGCACCAGCGACGCGCCGATGTTAAGCCGCCGTTTCATTCCGCCCGAGAGCCGCGCCACCTTCTTCTTTTCCACATCCTTAAGGCCGATGATATCTATCACGGCTTCATAAACGGCCCTGTCTTTTGTTTTCATCCAGTAATAGAGGTTGTCTCTGACGGAAAGCTCCTGCATCAGCGCAATGCCCTGCGGCACATATCCCAAGCTATCGCGCACCGCAGCGGCATTTTTCAGCGCGTCAATACCGCCGATATGAAGCGTGCCGCTGTCCGGCACGGATGCAGTCGCGAGAATCTTAAGCAGTGTGGTTTTGCCCGCGCCGTTTTCACCCACAACGGCAAGCGCACGGCCCGCGTCCAAGTGCAGACTGACGTTTTTTAAATATGTCGTTTTTCCATACGATTTGTTTATGTTATTGGCTGTAATCAAAAGCTCTTCCCTGCCTGCCGTTTTTATATAATGTAAATATATCGCTCCATAATTATTCAAGTCCACGCACTTGGTTCTTGCGCATTGAATAAACCGTGATTGCCTTTTGGCCTCTTTATGCCTTATAATATACTATAATATACATTATGATAATATGATTCGAGGAGCACATGAAGGAAAGATTAACGCGTAGAAAGCTGTCCACATGGCTGGGGATACTTACCGTACTGGGATTACTTATCGGTGTCGTGCTGCTTGCTGCCATTATATATGTGGCGGCTGATGCCATGAAGGCGGCTGGCTGGAACGTCACGTTTATGCAATATGTCGAATATGTGATACTTATTATCATCGGCATACTCATTGTGCGCCATTGGATGACAGAATATGAATATAACCT
>JAEWQS010000082.1 GCA_023399095.1 Bacillota bacterium | reverse complement strand
ACACGGCGCTTGCAGCGCCCGCGCAGCCCGCCACAACCAATTCGACAATGCGTTTGCGGCCGCGTTCAAGCAATGAAAATATCACATATAGCGCGCACAGCACGAACACAGAGATGCAAAACGCGGCAGAGGCGATATAGTGATACTGTGAGATGTTGAGCGTAAATATGCCCTGCGCCATGGCGAGAACACCGGTGAGCGCACCAAAGAAGCCAAGCACAGTTGACTGAATCGTCGCTTTTTCAAGGCCGTCAATGACCATAAGCGCACCGAAAACAAGGCCGAAGAGAATCAAAGACAGATTGAAAAGCAGCGAAAACGATGCCGCAAAATATCCGCCAGAAAAAAGCCCGAGTTCGTTGAAAAACGAGTTTAACGGTGAAAAGCCGCCTTCGTATGTGATGACAGCAACAACGGTTGCGCCCAGCAGCACGACGACTGCCGTGAATGCCAGAATACAAAAAATTCTTTTTATATTATTCATTATTTCCTCCTATATCAGATGCATATGATATCACGCCTAACCAACATATTCTATATTCGTTGGAGGCAAGCGTTGTTCCTGCACTATCTATATAAAAAACGCAGTGGGCTATGCAAGAAAGGAAGATGCTGCGCATTGAAGACACTGCTCCCAGAACAATTTATCAATATATTACATATGTTTATTGAAAACCAGAACAAGCGAAAATTTGTGCAATTGTGTTGCACCTCTTTTTGCGCCAAATGTTGCACTCTATTTAAATATTATAGTATATTATGTTAATGAATGATTCTTTGTTACTACTTCTTAATCTATTTTAAAAGTCTAAAAAAGCCCATTATTTATAATTGGAATGCGGAGGATTGTTATGGACACAAAGCAACGCGATGCGGCACAATTGGCTATGATTAATTGGTTGGCAGATCCATATGAATTAGGAAAGCCTCCTGTAAAAATAGAATGTACAAAAGAATTTGACCTGCACTGCTTGCATTATTATGTGTTTAAATATAGAAAATGCCTAATGGGGAAATGGATCTTAGGTGTATGCGGAGGTTATGAAAAGGATAGTCTTGAACATTGTGGTCATATATTCAGTGAAATGACATTATACAACGACGCTTTGTCAATATCTGAAGCGAAGAAGATGGTGGAGATGATGCGCACCTATTGGATGGAACAAGCAAAACGAATATAACAAGATTGATTCCTTTAATTCACTTGCTTCGACACGAATAAAAAAACGTCTTGCAGCCTGTCGGAAAACGGTGTGGCATGCGGGCGGCTGATGTGTTATATTGGCATCATCCAATAGGGAGGTTTTGCGATGCTCAAACACTTCTATTTCCATATATCGGATTCAGTATGTCCGTGGTACAACCTTGCACTGGAGGAGCATATTTTGCTCAATCTGCCGCCTGAGACGTGCGTGCTGTATCTGTACCAGAACGAGAACACTGTGGTGATCGGCAAAAACCAGAACGCGTGGAAGGAATGCCGCCACGCGGTGCTTGAAGGCGAGGGCGGCAAGCTCGCCAGGCGCATATCGGGCGGCGGGGCGGTGTTTCATGACATGGGAAACCTCAATTTTTCATTCATCGTGGATAGAAACGAATATGATCTGCATCGGCAGCTTAGTGTGATACTTGAGGCTGTGCGTTCACTCGGCATAGAGGCTGAATTCTCAGGCCGCAACGATATCCTCTCGGAAGGCGCAAAGTTTTCTGGCAATGCGTTTTGCTACAAGAAAACAAGCGCGTTCCATCATGGAACGATACTTATCGATGCGGATATGACGCGGCTTGCGCGGTATCTGTCGGTGTCTCAGGACAAAATTATCTCCAAGGGTGTGGAATCGGTGCGCGCGCGCGTCTGCAACCTAAAGGAGCGCAATCCTGAAATCACGGTTGAGAAGATGAAGGATGCGCTGTGCGAGAGCTTTGAGAGAGTCTACGGCCCGTTCGAGCCACTCGAGATTAAAGACAAAGACGCCGTGGCGGCGATTGAGCAGCGCAACGCAGCTTGGGAATGGAAGCTTGGGTGTTCGCCCAAGTTTGATATCGAAACGGGTGTGCGTTTCCCGTGGGGCCGTGTGGATTTCTATTTCTCGCTTCAGGACGGAAAAATCACGGATGCGCATGCGTATTCCGATGCGCTGGATGTGGATTTCATTGACGCGCTGCCATGCGTGTTTATCGGCGCGCTGTTTTCATCCGAAGAGCTCGCAAAACGGCTTGGCGCAATACAAGACACGCCGGAGCGCATGCAGATGGCGCAAGATATGGCTTCGTTTTTTATTGAAAAAGCATATTAGCCTTTGTAAAGGGCGCAGCCGGGCTCGTGCCCTTCGATGGCTCCCACACTGCCGAGGAATGAATCGCATATTGTGGGGCCGAGGAAACGGTAGCCGCGTTTTTTAAGATCATGGCAGAGCGAGTCTCCGGCAGTAAAGCCATAGACATAAGCCATGAAGCTGCCGTCATCGGGAAATTGTACGGTATGAAGCCGTGCGTTATGGATGGTCGCGTCGATCTTGCGGCGGTTACGGATGATGCTGCTGTCCAGCATGAGCCGTTCTATATCATCCTGCGTCATGCGGGCAACTCGACTGGGGTCGAAACCGTAAAACGCGCGGCGAAAGGCCTCGCGCTTGTATAGCACGGTGCGCCAAGAAAGCCCCGCCTGAAAGCATTCGAGGCACAGCTTCTCAAACAGCGCGTTGTCGCTGTTTTTTCGTCTTCCGAATTCGTTGTCGTGGTAATCGCGCATCAGCTCATCGCTGCCGCTGGCCCAACTGCATTTGTTCATGGTCTCATTTTATCACATGCGCAAAAAACTGTTAATATTTTTATGCTGTTATGATAATATGATAAAAAAGCCTAAGGCAACGAATATATCAATGTTTACATGGAGGTTTGCTTTGGAACAGTTCTTAAGCCGCAGAGCCGCTTCTATCACGCCGTATCAGGCGGGCGAGCAGCCGCAGGGCAGCGGCATCATCAAGCTCAATACCAACGAAAACCCTTATCCGCCTTCTCCTAAAGCGCGTGAGACGCTGAAAAGCTTCGGCGGAGAACGGCTGCGCCTTTATCCGAAGCCGGACGGCGGCGCTTTGAAAAGCGCCGTGGCCGAGGTTTATGGCTTGAGCGAGGAACACGTGTTTTGCGGCAACGGCTCGGACGAGGTGCTGGGGCTTGCATTTCAGGCGTTTTTTGATGAGAATATCGTGTTTCCTGATATCACATACAGCTTCTATCCCGTCTGGGCGGATCTTTACGGCATCAGCTATAAAACCGTACCTCTGCGGGATGATTTTACCGTGCCGGTGGATGAACTTGTCGGCAATGGCGTGGTGCTCGCTAACCCTAATGCGCCCACGGGCATTGCGCTGAGCCTTGCTGAGGTTGAGCGAATATTGCAGCGCAACAGCGAGCATGTGGTGATCATCGATGAAGCGTATGCATCGTTTGGCGCGGGCAGCGTGGTGTCTCTCATACCCAAAAATCCGAATTTGCTTGTGGTCTCCACCATGTCAAAATCACACGCGCTGGCAGGTTTGCGCGTGGCGTTTGCGCTGGGGCAGCCGCATTTGATAAACGGTCTTGTGCGCATCAAGGATAGCTTCAATTCGTATCCGCTGGATATGATCGCGCAGGAAGCGGCGGCAGTGGCCTTAAGGGACACGGCGTACTGCGCGGCCATGAGTGCACAGGTGATCGCCACGCGCGAGCGCACCGCGCAGCGCCTTGGGGAACTGGGTTTTATCGTTCTGCCATCCAAAGCGAACTTTGTGTTTGTGTCGCATCCCCAAGTCAGCGCCGCGGCGCTCAAGGGCTATCTTGCGGAGCATGGCATTTACGTGCGTCACTTCGACAAGCCGCGTATCTTTGATTATCTGCGTATTACAATGGGGACGGATGAGCAGATGGATACGCTGATAGAAGCGATCAGGGGATTCGTTTACTCGGTTTCATGCTAATGATGCCAAACACTGATTGGGAGTGAAAAGGGGTTCCATATGAAATGCGCATTATTGCTTATTGACGTACAAAAGGCGATCTTTGAAATGAAGCAGCCGGTATATGCACAGACCGACTTTATAGAAAACATTAAGTTAGCCGTAAGCTTTGCAAGAGAAAACCACATCAGGACTATCTTCAGTCTGCATGAAAACAAAAGTTTCCTGAAAAAAGGAACACAAGGGCATCAGATCATTGACGAAATAGACGTGCTTGAAGACGATATTATTCTCGCCAAAAAGCATCCGAATGTGTTTTTGAAAACCGGTCTTGATAACATTCTAAAAGGTGAAGGAATCGAAACCGTAATTGTCGCGGGGCTTATCTCAAACGGTTGTGTGAAGGACGCCTGTTTGTCTGCACTGAAGAACGGATACGCTGTCTGCCTGTTGAGCGACGCGCACAGTACGTTTTATAAGAACGGGAAAAAGATCATCGAGGACATTAACCGTGACATGGAAGCGGCGGGGGTGCGTGTTGTGCCCGTTGAACAACTGACAAAGCAATACAATTGAATAAGCGGGATAAAATGCAAAAAAGAGCGGCAAAAACCGCTCTTTTCATGTTGTCGTGTGCTAAAACAGCGGTGTGCTCAGATACTTCTCGCCGCGATCAGGGAATATGCAGACAATCACGCCCTTATCGATCTGCTCCGCAACATTAATTGCCGCAAGCATGGCCGCGCCGGACGACATGCCGCAGAAGATGCCCTCTTCCTTGACGATGCGGCGCACCATGTCGAAGGATTCTTCCGAATCAATCATAATGGAAATGTCGATGATGGACGGATCATAGATTTCCGGCACGATGGCCTCGCTCATGTTTTTGAGCCCCTGTATGTAATGACCGCGCACAGGATGCGCTTCCACGATGCGGATATCGGGGTTAAGCTCCTTCAAACGCTTGGACGTGCCCATCAGCGTGCCCGATGTGCCCAGTGCGGACACAAAATGCGTGATGTGTCCCTCGGTGTCGCGGATCATCTCTTCGGCTGTGGTCGAATAGTGCGCAATCTTGTTATAACGGTTGGTGAACTGGTCGGGCATGAAATATTTATCGGGGTTCTGGGCGACCAGCGCGCGCGCCTTGCGGATGGCGCCGTCGGTGCCTTCGTCCGCGGCGGTGAGAATTACCTTGCTGCCAAAAGCGCGGATCATCTTTTGCCGTTCTTCGGACACTGCGCTGCTCATCACAATTTCGACATCGTAGCCCTTAACCGCGCCGATCATCGCGAGCGAGATGCCCGTGTTGCCCGATGTCGGCTCGATAATGGTTTTACCCGCATGAAGCGTGCCTTCTGCCTCGGCCTGCTCAATCATTTTAAGCGCAATACGATCCTTAATGCTGCCCGTTGGGTTGGTTCCCTCGTTTTTAACGTAAATCTGCACGCCGGGTTTATTCAAAAGCTTATTAATTTTGACCAGCGGTGTGTTGCCTATCGTGCTTAATATATTATCGTATATATTCATATGGTGACCTCTCCGTTCCCCGATTTATGACTTATTCAATTATAGTTTATATTGATTTTAATGCAAGTGTTACAGCCATTCGGGCCTCGTGAAGATTTCCAGCTCTATACGCTCGGCCAAAAGGCCCGCATGCAGCGCATCAAAATGATCCAGCGCCTGTTTTGTGCCGCTGACGTATCTAATTGGTATACCGGTGATTTCGGAGAGCTCCTGCACGATGGTTAGTCCTTTTTCCAATTCGTTGCCGGAAGAGCCGCTGCCAAGGTTTGTGTTTAGCACAAGGCCGTCGGCGCTCAGTCTTGCGCTGTGCTGTATGCGGTTAATGCTTTCGGTCAGCTGCTGCGCATCGCTCTGAAAGGGCCGGTTTGTGTTGATGACAAACAGCACCTCTGTCTGATCACGACTTGCATCGAACTGTGCTTTTAAGCTGCCGAGCGCTGTCGCGCCCACAGGGTCGCCGCCGCAGTCGAACACGGCATAGCCGCCTTGGAATGCCATATAGATATCTGGCGGCAGCGAGGGTAAATCCACCCCGGTGTTTGCGTACACGGGTGAAATCACGCGGATGCCCTTCTCTTTGAGCATAGTGGTGTGCTCCGAGGAACGAAAATACGGGTTCACGATGTCAAGGTCGATAAGCGACACATCAGAATGCTCCTTGGCGAGATTCAGCGCCAGATTCAAAGACAGCTCTGTCTTGCCGCTGCCGTAATTTCCGAACAGTACAGTGATTTTTTTCATATTGTCTCCTTTATCTTTGCGGATGCGCATACAGGCGCATCATGGCTTGCGCGCTTTTGATACCGTCTACCGCGGCGGACACAATGCCGCCCGCGTATCCCGCGCCCTCGCCAGCTGGGAAGAGGCCGCTTAAGCTTTCCGCCTGAAAATCGGTACCGCGGGGCAGACGTACGGGAGATGATGTGCGCGTCTCCACACCTGTGAGCACCGCGTCCGGCATCGAAAAGCCCTTGAGCTTGCGATTAAAATCGCTTAAACCCTCTTTGAGCGCATTCGTGACGAAGCCCGGCAGACAGCCGTGAAGATCGGAGGGAACCGCATACGGACGGTATGAGGGGCTCACGGTGCCAAACTGTTTTGAAGCATTGCCGTCAAAAAAGTCGCGCAGCGTTTGCGCGGGCGCCCCTTGTCCGTCTGCAAGGGCGTAAGCCGCACGCTCCAATCGCTGCTGGAACGCAACACCTCCCAAGGGGCCGCTTTCAAAATCGGCGGGGGACACGCCCACCACCACAGCGCTGTTGGAATTCTCAGCGTCTCGCGCATAATAGCTCATGCCGTTGACCGCAACGCCGCCTTGCTCGGTGGACGAACAGATGACCTCACCGCCCGGGCACATGCAAAATGTATACACGCCGCGTCCCCCGGATTTGGATGCAAGGTGATATTCCGCCGCGCCCAGCATCGGATTGCCGCAGGCATGTCCGTACTGTGCGTTGTCAATGAATTCACGCGTGTGCTCAATGCGCACGCCGACCGCGAACGGTTTGGGCGTTATCAGCACACCCTTTTGCAGCAGCATCTGATAGGTATCGCGTGCGCTGTGGCCGATGCATAACGACAACGCGCGTGTATCGACGGTATGCTTGATGCCGTTCCTGATATAAGCGATACCGAAAATCTCATCGCCTTCCACGAAGATATCCGACAGGCGGCTCTCAAAGCTGACTTCGCCGCCGAGGCTGATGATTTTTTCCAGTATGCCCGACACCGCCGTGCGGATATGCTCGGTGCCTGTGTGCGGCTTGGCATCGGTGAGTATCTCGGCAGGTGCGCCGCAATCCACTAACGTTTGCAGCACGTATTCGCTGCGCGGGTCTTTGATACGCGTGGTGAGTTTTCCGTCCGAAAACGCGCCCGCGCCGCCTGCACCGAAGCAGACGTTGCTTTCGGGATCGAGTTCGCCTTTTTCCCGCAGCCGCTCCACATCGTTGGAACG
>JAEWQS010000032.1 GCA_023399095.1 Bacillota bacterium | reverse complement strand
AGCGGTGAAGCGGCCGGTACAAGCGGACAGTCGCTGCGGCTCGAAGGCATGTATATCGATGTGGAAGGAGCGGATAACGCTGTTGAATATCGCACGCACGTGCAGAACATTGGTTGGCAGGGTTGGGTCAACGAAGGTGAGATGACGGGCACAGCGGGCGCTCTTTGATGCTCGAAGCTATCGAGATCCGGCTTAAGGGTGATATGGCTGTGAATTATGACATCTACTACCGCGTTCATGCGCAGAACATTGGCTGGATGGATTGGGCGAAGAACGGACAGTCCGCCGGTACGGCAGGGCTTTCGTATCGGCTGGAGGCCATTCAGATTATCATCGTGCAAAAAGGCGGCACGGCACCCGGGGCAACAGCTAGGCCGTTTGTCAGCGCGTAGCACCCAACCCCACCTGAGAAAAAACAGAATATGTAACAGCTTCGGTTTTCTATATTAGCATTCACAAAAAACAAAGCCGTCAGGATGCGACACATCGTGACGGCTTTTCATGATTGCTTTCTATTCAGAGCTTTATATTGTTTTTCTTTGCAGAATCGGCAGGTATAATGCATACAAACCGGCGGTCAACACAATGCAACTGATGATCTGAACGGCGACATCCTGATAAATGATCGTATCAAAAAACCAGATAAGTGCGCCGCGTAGCATGGGGATAGGTGTAAACACGCTGATGACGGCGATAATCGCGATATCCACTGCCCATCCAATACGAAATGTTTGCATCGATGTAAACGTATGGATGGCAACGGCCAAAAGAAGAAGGAAGAAAAACTGCTGGAAGAAAGCCAATAACACACCATGATTAATCCAGCCGAATATTTCTATCAAATTATAAATGACCAACTTTGAACCGAAAAGGGATTGAAACAGCTCAAACAAAACAATATTCAGGAGCGATGCTGTGGCGGCAATCATGACATAGTTGAGAAGAGCTCCCCAGTAGAATCCAAGCCTTTTACCGTTCAAATGCATGATCCTTTTGAAGTTGACGGCAGGAATAAAAACAGCCGCAAGAATGACCGCGAGATACACATAGTTTGCGCAATCGACAAATTCGATGTGAGGACGGTATTCGTAAGTTAAAAACTCGAATAAATTATAGCCTCCTGCCAAGACGGCCAGCCCCGTGATAATATAGACAAGTTTCAAGTGACTGAAATTGATTTTGGTTATAGTCCAGGCCTTATTTGTTTTCATCTGAATTTCCTCCAACCAGATTAATAAAAAACTCCTGTAAACTGAGCGGCTGTACGGTCAGTTTATCATAACAATCTTTCCGGCAATCAAATATATAAGCGGTTGTATAATTCCCGATTGTTTTTTGAGCAATGACATTCAAGTTGCCAAGTGTCGGTAAAACATCATGAGTAACGCCTGTTATTGAATACGCCTTTTCATCGATATCTGTGAGCGAAGATTGAAATACAAACTTTCCTTCATCAAGAATAATCAGCTCATGAGCGCTTTTCGCAATTTCATCAATTAAGTGAGTGGATACGATAAGTAGTCTCGGATGCCGTTCAAAGCTGTCGTTAAGAAGTTCATAAAACTGGCTGCGCATAATTGCGTCGAATCCTAAAACAGGTTCATCCAAAAGAACGATCTTTGAGTTGCTTGCAAGGCTAATAAGCGTGGTCAGCATGGTCTGCATTCCAAAAGAGAGCTGATGGTATTTCTTGTTTTTATCCAACCGGAATTTTATCAGCATGTCTTGTGCAAAATCCATATCAAAATGATCATCGAGCTTTTCAGCCATTTGAATCAGACGCTCGACCCTTTCGTTAAACTGAGCTGCTCTTTTTTCAATGAAGTTAACACAATCAGGCATATTCAAAGTCTTAACAGGTTTGTCGTCTATACGAATTGTCCCGGAGTTCGCTTTAATATAGCCTGCAATAAGTTTTAATAGTGTCGTCTTTCCTGCGCCGTTGCGCCCAAGCAAACAATAAATTTTGTTATCACTCATTTCTAAGGTGACGTGATCAAGCGCTGTTACCTTGTGATAGCATTTTGTCACACCGTTAAAGTGTATCATTGTTATTCCTCCTCATTATTTGTATGAGTTCGTTTTCGGTTATTCCGAGCTTTTCTGCTTCCGCTAAGAAAGCCCTTACGGTCTCGCTTAAAAAGGTCTTTTTGCGTTGAGACAAAATCTTCTCCTTTGCGCCTTTGGCAACACACATTCCTATTCCTCTTTTCTTATTTAAAATTCCTTTATCGGCGAGAATACTGACCGCTCTTACAGATGTGGTTGGATTGACTGATAGAAGCTTGGAAATCTGCGTGGTTGATATAATGAGTTCGTCTTCTTTATATACACCGGAGAGGATATCGTCCTCAATCATATCCATGATTCTCATAAAAATCGGCTTATCATTATTCATGCTTTATCACCTCTCTTCAATATTGATAGTGGGTTAATGATATAACCCACTAACATCATGTTAGCAAAAAGAATGATTTGTGTCAATGCTTTGTTTGGTTAAATTTGCAATATAAGTTTTGATTCGAATTATACAGGCATTTTTCAGACTCAAATGTTTATGTTATACATACATCGTATTGGTTTATCTATCCTTAGATAATAGAATAACATAACATACAAATAATCACACTTCGGAGATATTAAATGAAAAAAAGCTTTTTATTGCTCGCTCTTGTCGCAATTTGTCTGTTTTTACTTCCGCGTCTTTCACTGGCAAGTGATACGCCAACGTTTTCACCTCCTAACCAGAATAATGGCGCATTTCAAGGTGAATCCGATTTTGATCCGGATATATCCGAAGCAAATGAAAAAAAAGATGCGATGAGCAGTGCTGAGAAAAAACTATCATATCAGCTGCTGCAGCTGACAGACAGTCAATATCTGCTGCCTGAGACGTCACGCAATGAGCTAATCAGCCAAATGAAAGAACAGCGGCAGATTGTTGAAGCACCTGTATTGAATAGTACGAATGGCCTTTCTTCGGGATTAAACGTTTATGTATATATTAAGCTGAAAGAACGCAGTTCCCCAAGTAAACTATCAAAATACGTATCCAAAATAGAAGATCAAGATATGGATTACAATCTCGTCACAGCATGGGTGGATGTTAACTCGCTGAAAAGCCTCGCCGCGCTGGATGCCGTCAAAAGCATACAAGAGGTGATCCCGCCTGTCGTTTATGCCGGTTCTTTTATGAGTGAAGGCGATACGCTGCTAAAGTCTAATGCTGCGCGGGCGTTGGGTGCAGACGGTAGAGGAATAAAAGTCGGGATTATTTCTGACGGTGTAGATAATTATGCGTCGGCTGTAGCAAGCGGCGACATTCCATCTAACTTAACCGTGCTCAGCAATGTAGTAGGGGGAGATGAAGGGACGGCCATGCTGGAGATTGTCCATGATCTGGCTCCGTCTGCCAAGCTGTATTTTCACGACTGCGGAACTTCAAAGCTTGCTTTTAACAACGCGATTGATGCGCTTAAAAATGCCGGATGCGATATTATCTGTGATGATATCGGCTGGCTCACGGAACCTTTTTTTGAGGACGGTATTGTGGCGCAGCATATAGAAGATCTTATTTCAACAAACGACATCATCTATGTATCGTCAGCGGGGAATGCCGCAGACGCACATTATCAAGGCTTATTTCATGAGCTTGAAGATGGAATTGCCGATTTTAGCGGCGGCTCAAATCTGGCTCACCCTTACTTATATGTTAACCTGGCCGAAGGAGAAGAAGTTAGGATCGTGATGGAATGGAATGACCCGTTTGGCGGTTCCTCGAACGATTATGATCTTTTTCTGTATAATGACAACACTGGTGATTTGCTTGCTCAGAGTCTATATACACAAAATGGAAATGATGATCCTCTCGAAGGCTTCTCATACACCAACAATACCGGCGATGCAATAGATGTGGCAATTGTAGCACATGCCGATAATGCGCCTATTGACAAAATCTTGGAGATATATGTGTACGGTGGATCTATGTATGCCGATAATGTTGTCAGCGCAGATTCAATATTTGGACATCCGGCTGTACCAGGCGTGCTTTCCTGTGGAGCAATTCGTCATTCATCGCCCAATGATATTGAGTTTTTTTCTTCGCTTGGACCGGTTAAAATGCTGACAGAAACCCGGCAGAAACCGGACATATGCGGTATAGACGGTGTTTCGGTGACGGGCGCTGGGGGGTTTGGCAGCTATAATGCGGGTCGGTATTACTTTTTTGGGACTAGCGCGGCTGCGCCGCATATCGCGGCAGTGGTTGCACAGCTTAAATCGTGGTTTCCATCCCTTCCTGCATCACAAATCAAGCAGCTCATATTGAATAACGCTGTTGATTTGGGCGATGCCGGATATGATAATACATTCGGTTATGGAAAAGCTGATGCGTATGCAGCCGCTTTAAGCCGTGTGAAATCCATTAGATACCAAACCCATGTTCAAGATATCGGCTGGCAGGGCTGGAAGACAAGCGGCGAAGTCGCCGGTACGAGCGGACAGTCGCTGCGTCTCGAAGGCATGTATATCGACGTTGAAGGAGTTGACAACGCTATTGAATATCGTACGCATGTGCAGAACATCGGCTGGCAAGATTGGGTCAACGAGGGTGAGATGACGGGAACGAGCGGACGCTCTCTGAGGCTGGAAGCCATCGAAATCCGTCTGAAAGGTGCTTTGGAATCGATTTATGATATTTATTATCGCGTTCATGCACAGAATATCGGCTGGATGGATTGGGCGAAAAACGGACAGTCCGCCGGTACGGCAGGGCTTTCATACCGGTTAGAGGCCATTCAGATAAAATTGGTGTTGAAAGGTGGCGCTGCACCCGGTCCAACGTCTCTGCCGTTTAAGGATGTAAATGCACCTGCCCCAACGGGGGTATCGGTAAAATATCAAACGCATGTGCAAAATGTTGGTTGGCAGGGCTGGAAAACAAACGGTGACGTGGCTGGTACAAGCGGACAGTCGCTGCGGCTCGAAGGCATGTATATCGATGTTGAAGGAATTGACAACGCTATTGAATATCGTACGCATGTGCAGAACATTGGTTGGCAGGATTGGGTAAACGAAGGTGAGATGACGGGAACGAGCGGACGCTCTTTGAGGCTGGAAGCTATCGAGATCCGTTTGAAGGGTGATATGGCTGCAAATTATGATATATATTATCGTGTCCATGCGCAAAACATTGGATGGATGGACTGGGCGAAGAACGGGCAGTCCGCCGGTACGGCGGGACTGTCATATCGGCTGGAGGCTATCCAGATCGTCATCGTGCAAAAAGGCGGAGCGGCGCCCGGTTCGACGGCAAGACCGTTTGTCAGTGCTTAAGCGAAGATAGGTGGTAAGCGTTTGGCGGAGAACGACAAGGAATATTTCTTAACTCTATAAGAACAATGAAATGGCTGCCTTATACGTGGTATAAGACGGCCTTTTTTTCACCGAGTTTAATTCCAGATTCAAATATTTATGTTATACATACATCGTATTGGTTTATATATCCATAAATAAAAGAATAGCATAGTATACAAATTATTACGCTTCTTGGAGATTCTTGATGAAAAAAAGCATTTTAGTGGTCGCTCTTGTTGCAATTTGTCTATCTTTATTTCCGTGTCTTTCACTGGCAAGTGATACGCCAACATTACTACCTCCTAACCAGAATAATGGCGCATTTCAAGGTGAATCCGATTTTCATACGCATATATCCGAAGCAAATGAAAAAAAAGACGCTATGGACAGTACAGAGAAAAAACTCTCATATCAACTGCTGCAGCTGACAGATAGCCAATATCTGCTGCCTGATACGTCGCGCAATGAGCTAATCAGCCAAATGAAAGAACAGCGGCAAATTGCGCAAGCACCTGTATTGAACAATGCGAATGGTCTCTCGTCCGGATTAAACGTATATGTATATATAGAGCTAAAAGAAGGCAGCACCCCCGGCATGCTATCTAAATATGTATCAAAAATAGAAGATCAAGATATGAATTACAATCTTGTCACAGCATGGGTGGATGTTAACTCTCTGAAAAGCCTTGCCGCTCTGGATGCTGTTAAAAGTATACAAGAGGTGATTCCGCCTGTCGTATATGCCGGTTCTTTTACCAGTGAAGGCGATTCGCTGCTAAAGGCGGATGTCGCGCGGGCAATGGGTGCAGACGGGAGAGGAATAAAAGTCGGGATTATATCTGACGGTGTAGACAATTATCAATCGGCTGTGGCAAGTGGTGATATTCCATCTAACCTGACTGTTCTCAGCAATGCGGTAGGGGGAGATGAAGGGACAGCCATGCTGGAGATTGTCCATGATCTGGCTCCGTCTGCCAAGCTGTATTTCCACGATTGCGGATCAAATAAGATTGCTTTTAATTTTGCGATTAATGCGCTAAAAAATGCCGGATGCGATATTATCTGTGACGATATCGGCTGGATCATGGAACCGTTTTTTGAGGATGGTATTGTGGCGCAGTATATAGAAGACCTTATATCATCAACTGATATCATCTATGTGTCGTCAGCGGGGAATGCTGGAGACGCGCATTATCAAGGGCCGTTTGTTGACTGCGGCGATGGAACTGCCGATTTTAGGAACGGTTCAACTCTGATTTTTCCATATTTATACACCACGCTGTACGAAGGAGAAAATGTTAGTGTCGTGATGGAATGGAATGATCCGTTTGATGACTCAGAGAACGATTATGATCTGTATCTGTTTGATCACAACACTGGTGATTTGCTTGCTCAGAGTCCATGTGTACAGGACGGAGATGATGATCCCCTCGAATACATTTATTACACCAACAATACCGGAGGTAATATATACTTAGATATTGTGGCCAAGAAGAGGGTGCCGACAGATGATAATAAAACGCTGGAGATATATGTGTATGGCGGACATATAAAAGGAAACAATCTTGTCAGCGCAGATTCTATATTTGGGCATCCGGTTGTACCCGGCGTGCTTTCCTGCGGGGCAATTCGTCATTCATCTCCTAATGACATTGAGTATTTTTCTTCGCGCGGGCCGGTCACAATGCTGACAGAAACCCGGCAGAAACCGGATATCTGCGGCATAGACGGCGTTTCAATAACGGGGGCTGGCGGGTTTGGCAGCTACGATTCGGGTCGGTATTACTTTTATGGCACAAGTGCGGCAGCGCCGCATATTGCGGCAGTTGCGGCACAGCTTGAATCGCGGTTTCCAACATTTACGGCAACTCAAATTAAACAACTCATACTGGATAATGCTGTTGATTTGGGTGATGCCGGATATGATAATACATTCGGTTACGGGAAAGCCAATGCATATGCGGCCGCTTTAAGTCATCTTATTGTGGCGTTTGACAGCCAAGGCGGAAGCGCAGTTGACAGCCAGACTGTGGCTAAGGACGGAAAAGTGACAAAACCGTCTGATCCTGTGAGGCAGGACTATATATTTGAAGGCTGGTATAAGGAAAGAGAATGCACAACACCATGGAATTTTAGTCAAGATACCGTTACACAAGATACAACGCTGTATCCGAAGTATACAAAAATAAGCTTTGCTGTGACGTTTGACAGCCAGGGCGGAAGCGCAGTGAACAGCCAGAATGTGGCTAAGGACGGAAAAGCAACGAAACCGTCTGATCCTTCTAGGCAGGGTTATATATTCAATGGCTGGTATAAGGAAAGAGAGTGTACAACGCCATGGAATTTTAGTCAAGATACCGTTACACGAAATACAACGCTTTATGCAAAGTATACAAAAATGAGCTATTTTACCGTGACGTTTGACAGCCAGGGCGGAAGCGCAGTGAATAGCCAGAATGTGGCTAAGGACGGAAAAGCAACGAAGCCGTCTGATCCTTCGAGGCAAGGTTATATATTCAATGGCTGGTATAAGGAGAGAGAATGTAAAACGCCATGGAATTTTAGTCAAGATACCGTTACACAAGATACAACGCTGTATGCGAAGTATACAAAAATAAGCTTCACTGTGACGTTTGACAGCCAGGGCGGAGGTGCGGTGAACAGCCAGACTGTTGCAATGGGCGGAAAAGCGACGAAGCCGTCTGATCCAGTGAGGCAGAATTATATATTTGAAGGCTGGTACAAGGAAAGAGAATGTAAAACGCCATGGAATTTTAGTCAAGATATCATTACACAAGATACAAGGCTGTATGCGAAGTATTCAAAAATCAAATCTGTAAGGTACCAGACGCATGTTCAAAATGTCGGCTGGCAAGGGTGGAAACGTAATGGCGAGGTAGCTGGGACGAACGGAAAGTCGCTGCGGCTCGAAGGCATGTATATTGATATTGAAGAGGCAGACAACGCAATTGAATATCGCACACACGTACAGAACATCGGCTGGCAGAATTGGGCCAACGAAGGTGAGATGACGGGAACGAACGGCCGCTCGCTTAGGTTAGAAGCAATCCAAATCCGGTTGAAAGGCGATATGGCCGCGGTTTACGACATATTTTACCGCGTTCATGCACAGAATATTGGCTGGATGGATTGGGCGAAGAATGGGCAGTCTGCTGGGACAGCGGGGTTTTCCTATCGGCTGGAGGCCATTCAGATTCAGTTGGTACTTAAGGGCGGCACGGCGCCCGGATCGACGGCTGTGCCGTTCAGAGACTCGAATGGGCCTGTGCCCACAAATCCAAAACCAAGTGATCCTGAACCGACAAACCCGTCTTCAGGCGTGCCAATAAAATATCAGACACATGTGCAAAACGTTGGTTGGCAGGGCTGGAAAACAAACGGTGAAGTGGCTGGTACAAGCGGACAGTCACTGCGGCTCGAAGGTATGTATATCGATGTTGAAGGAGCGGACAACGCTGTTGAGTATCGTACACACGTGCAAAACATCGGCTGGCAGGGTTGGGTCAACAAAGGTGAGATGACGGGAACAAGCGGACGTTCTCTGAGGCTGGAAGCCATCGAGATCCGGCTGAAGGGCGATATGGCAGCTAATTATGATATTTATTACCGCGTCCATGCCCAGAATATCGGCTGGATGGATTGGGCGAAGAATGGACAGTCCGCCGGTACGGCAGGATTCTCATATCGGCTAGAGGCCATCCAGATTGTGGTTGTGCAAAAAGGCAACGCGGCACCCGGACCAACGGCAAGTCCGTTTGTCAGCGCTTAAGTGAATTGACAGATGCCGTTACCCTTTCATTTCAAGAAGATAGTGAATAAACTGTCTTCTTTTTCATTTTAAAAACTTTATGCTTGGGGCATTGCAATTATTTGTAGGATTTACAAAAATAAATAATTAGCATATAATATAAACAACATGTATTATTGAGTCGATTTGATAGTTTAAGAAATCAAGCGGAAATCTCATTGAATATGAGTTTTCGCTTTTTGTTTTGTTAAAATGAAAGGATAAAGATAATGATCCAAAAGAGCGGAAAAAATAGGGGTAAGTATTTTATTCGGGTGCTATTAAATAGCGGTACAAGGTTTAATCCGATGGGCGATGAAGAGCTGGCGATATTTTATCAATGCGGTAGTGATGAACCGTCTATTATAGATGTGGATAAGCGAGGCCTTCTCAGATGGGTAAATAATAATCCGACATGTAAAAGAAACCAAAGCAACGAGCAGTATAAAATCTCCAAGCAGGATGATGCGATGGCTGTCATTTTTCTTACGGATCGTGAAATTGAAGCCTGCCGTACTGCAGACCGAATATTCCCATATTAATGGTATTATCAGTAAATATCGATTATCTCTTGCGGTTTTCTTGACATTTGGATTCTAATCATGTTATTATAATGTTGTATTCTAAATGTACCGATAGAGTTTCACATGTTTTGTAAACCATCTTTCATTTAATGGCTTACACAACATGTGTTTTTTGTTTGTACTGGATATAATATTATAGGAGGTACCAAAAATGTTTAATGGTACAGTAAAATGGTTTAACGCGGACAAAGGATTTGGATTTATTTCAAAGGACGAGGGCGGAGAGGACTTTTTTGTGCATTTCTCGGCAATCATGACGCAGGGGTTTAAATCTCTGTCGGAAGGACAAAGAGTCACCTTCGATACTGAAGCAGATCCGAGAAACAAGAACAGGCTTAGAGCTGTGAACGTTTTTCTGGCATAGTTTGCAAAACCGAAAGGGTCGGCCTGCTTCACAGCAGGGCGGCCTTTTTTGTATTATGGGCTTTAGCCTGTTGAGCATGAAGCGAGTTTCTCGGAAGAGAAATGAGCCATGCGAAACAATAAACCACCCGCTATGCGGGTGCGCGACAGAGGTTATACAAAAAGTCACCAATCCGATAGTATAGAGATGTTCAAGCCTCTACACGAAAGAAAGGAAAGGTGACTTAATGGCAAACAAAGAACATAGTCTGGCACATACGAAATGGATGTGGAAGCTATGCTGTAAAGGGTGGTAATGATAAACCACTATTAAACAGCATGCAACCGGCTCGTTTGCAGGAATCAGGCGGTTATGCGGAAGGAGGATGGAAAATCGGCAGGTGACGCAAAAGACCCGTTCCCACAGGGAACTACGAAAGCAGGTAGAGAGTTAAACGGCTCTTTGCCTGCTTTTTCATATTGTTGGCGGTTATATCACCAATAAAGTTGTACGCGATGCGAATCCGCTGCATGGCCGTTCCCTCGAAGCTAGCCCTCCGTGCACCAATCGAACATCTGTCGGACGATGGGAGATGTATCGGGATTCACCACAAGCTGCTTTCCTTCAGCGCATACCCATATGGCGCGTTGCCGGTGGTGCGCTCGCCCTTGCTGTACTTCGCTTGGACCACTGCGCAAAAAAAATACACGCATGCCAACATAAACCTATTATAGCATCTATTACAACTGGAATTAGAATTACATATATGTTATAAAATTATTAACACATTCGTAACAAATATGTAATCATAGTGCAAAGGAGGGAGTCCGATGGAATCCTAGTGTATTAATTTTACCCTGATGTTTATTGGAACAATTACTATTAACATTGTTCTTATGTTCCAGTTTAAAATCTCAGCATAAAATACGAAAGGAATAATACTTATGAAAATTTCTAAGTTATATAAGCTGTTATGTTTTGTACTGATCGTTGCCTTAGCTGCAAATATCGCATTAGTCCCTATCTCCACAGCGCATGCACAAGGCCCAGTGCAGAATCAACAAATTTCTTTAAATAAAATCACAGATTCAATAAAAGTAAACGAAAAAGCCGAATATGCTTCGACTGATAATGAAAAATATACTGAACTTACAGATAAGCGAACCGAATATTTAAAATATTACCAACTTGAAAGCAAGCGATATGAAGCTGTAAGCTTCGGACTCCCCGTCCACTATCTTGAAGATGGTAAATATCAGGATATAGATAATAGTTTGCATTTGGTAACGGAAAAAGACGGTAAGCAGAAATACACAAATAAAGCCAATAGCTTTAAGGCAGAATTGACTCCGGTCATTGACGGTGACTGGATTGGAAGCATCATCAAGGACAAATACAAGGTTTCATGGACGATCGAAGGAATAAAGACGGGAAAATCTGACGGATCGTCATCAATCGAACAATGCACCCTTTCGCTATAGAGGCTACTACTATGACGAAGAGACAGGTCTCTACTACCTCAACCAGCGGTACTACAACCCTGAGTGGGGGCGGTTCATCAACGCGGATACGCTGACAGGTCAGTCGGGTGATCTGCTTGGGCATAACTTGTTTGCCTATTGCCAGAATAATCCGGCAATGATGTATGATCCAAGTGGACGTGGTGGAATATTCTCTATGCTTGATTCATTGGTTAATGGAAACGAAGGTGGATTTTGGGGGGCGTTGGTCTCTACTGTGGTAGTGGTTGCTGCAGTAGTTGTAGTTGGTGCACTCACAGGTGGTGTTGGAGCGGTTGCGATTGCCGGTGCAGTGGCTGGCTTTGCTGGAAGTGTAGGGGGACAGGCTATTGAGGATGCTGTAAACGGAGATCCAATAACTATCGATTACGGTGAGGCTGTTATTGATGGTGTATATGGAGCTGCGGGAGGCGCAGCGGGGCAAGCCATGTTTGGTGCGGCTGGTGTTGTGACCAGTACTTTTGCTTCACTTACAACAGTAGGCATAGTTGGGGATGGATTCGATTATTTGACTGATGCTGTAATAGATAAAAATCGAACAAATTCCACTAAACCACAGCCTTCTAAAAGTACGACTTCACATAAGGTTACGAATAAAACAACGTCTAAGCCTCCGAAAAAGACTTTACCTACTTTGCCTAAACTACCATCTTCACAGAAAACAAAGACCCCATCAAATATCGAATATTTGTATTATAGGGGATTATTAAGAGCATGCTAGCTATATTAAAGAAATTGCCAAATTAATTAACGGAAGATATTGAATCTTGGTGCCGCCGTGATAATAAATACCATTACTAAAAAGTCGCGGCGGCAACCCTTTTAAATCTATTGAAATCAACAAATTATAGAGAGAGGTTAAGTTTGAAAGTACCATTGTACAGCCGTGGATTAAAAATATTTACTTGGTTATGTATGACTTTAGCGCCATTGGTATTATTATGTACCGCTTTGTATTTGCTTTTAAGCTTTAATGAAATGCTGTTTAATGTTTATGCTATTATTTTTCTTGTTGTAACAACACCTTTTCCTTTTCTTATTATAAAGTTAATAAAATCTGGTTCGCTAAATAGTTCTATTGAAATTAGTAATGAGGGAGTTACATTGTTATCTAAAACAAAAATATGTAATATGAAATGGGAGAATATTAGGCTTGTGGGGCTAACACAACCAGTTAGCAACTCCATTGTATTCTCTGCTAAGATGGATCATAATTTATTAAAGAGGTATCACAAATTTGAGCATTTATCAAACAACTTAATTGTTGTACAAAATAGAAAAGGGTTAATTGAGGAAGTAAGAAAATACTGGGATGGACCAATTATCAGTAAATAAGACTAGTATCTAGATAGATATAAAAATGCAGCACTTTTATAATAGGAGTAAGGAAATAATCATGACGATTCACTTATTTAATAAAACCACAAGAAGAATGGTATACACAGTCTACGCAATTGGAATTCCATTTATCTGGTTCTTAGTATTGCTATCTCTTGGCACTTGGGGGCTTGCAGAGCCTATGATTGTGCTGGCGATAATTTTCTCTGTATTCAACATCGCTATGACAATTATAATATACAGGGAGATTTTCATAGAAGGTACGTGGGAAAGCAAGATAACTATAGATGAAATAGGACTTACCATGGTTTCTCATAAAAAGACTGCAAGTTTAGCATGGAAACATATCAACATGGCTGGTTACGGTAATTTTAACAGAGCTATTATATTTTCAAGCAGATTTGATACGGATATACTGCGGAAACGTGTTCGTTACAAGCATATAACCAACGATTGTATCTTTGTTGAGCTTCGGCCTGATATCATTCAAGAAATAAGGAAATACTGGATTGGCTTGATCATCGGAGAAGCCAAACATAAAAAAGAAGGAAATAATAATGAGGATAAAAGGTATTAGTGAGCATTTCGTACGATTCTATAAAAAGCTGTTTGTGTTAGATGTTTTCGCTGGAATCATCACTTTGCAATTTACTTATTTATTGCCATTGTATATAGACAAGCTAAATACCAATGGGTTGTTAGTGATAGGAGTTTTGTTCTTCATTTTCTCAATATCATTTATTATTTTATCAGCAGATTTGTTGATAAAGAAAGGTATCATCAATGAGATTGGGAAAGATTTGGTATTATCGTTCAATGAAGATTCTATCGTTATCACGACGGATGGGTTCTCCAAAGCGTTTTTATGGGAGGATATCAGCGTCATTGAGGTATATGACCGTAAGATGTTTTTAAAAAGAAAAGATAAAGTCAAAATCATATCTGTGATATCTGACCAAGAAAAGTATATTAATATGATGAACCAATACAGCGAAAGAGAAATCAAAAGTAAGAAAAAACATGAAATACTGCAATGCCACTTTGCATTCATGTACAATCCTGCTGCAATTGAGATGATAAAGAAGCATTGGAATGGAATTATAAGATAATAGTCCTAATGGAAAAACAACCCTCATCTGTGACGGAGTAAGTATCACCTAAGGATTTTAAAAATTGTTTAAAATGAAGAAAAAGTATATCTGGATATTATTAATACCAATCGCTTTGGTGGTGATAATTATTTCAGTGTTTAGTATAATAAACGCTCCCTATAGCTGGTCTGTTCAGTTGGTAAACGCAATTGAAAAAGATGATATCACTACAGTGGAGAATCTTTTGCAAAAAGGATATGATGTAAATACACCAACATCGAAACCTAATCGTATTTGGGATGCATTTACTGAATCAATGCCAAAAGTGCCGCTAGCTGTTGCGAGTTACTATGGTAATTACGACATAGTAAAACTATTTATTGACCACGGTGCTAAGGCGTCCTATATCCCTGGGACGAGCTGGAGCCCATTAACCGAATCGTTGAGGCATTATCAACAAGATGATTTGAAAGTAATAACTTTACTTTTAGAAAATGGTGCTGATCCAGGCTTTGTAGAAGATGGCGAGTATCCAATTTTATTAGCTGCTTCATTACGCCCGGAACCGTCAGGGGAAGAAAGTGAAGAGGAAGCAGAGCAGAATTGTCTCAAAATATTCAAGTTGATGGAGAATAATGGAGCTGATATTAACTCCAATGGATCTGGAGGAATTAATGCACTTTTGGAAGCCGCAGCAACTAATAATACTTTGGTATTGAAGTATCTATTGGAAGAAAAGGGTTTTGATGTTAATTATAGCGATACCTCTAAAATGACGGCATTAATGCTTTCGGTATATTGGGAGGATGCAAACGAAGATACCATAAAAATTCTTCTTGAAAATGGCGCAAATATAAGTCTTAAAGATGAAAACGGAAAATCGGCTTATGATTACGCAATCCAAAATGGGAACGAAGAGTTTGCGGAATTATTAAAGCCATAGTAGTAAATATTTGATCTTATCAAACCGTTCTTATTATTAATGGTAATGAGGGCGGTTTTTTTTATTATTGAATGAATATTTTCGGTCGGCCAAACATATTCCATTCGGGTTCGATAAACTCACCGCCGTTCGCGATGTCAGCATAGACGCGTTCATCAATGGTGCGCTTTTTCACCACGCCCCCGAAAACGCCGACCGCTTCAAAGATATATCCCTTTCTGCCAACGATGCCCATGTGGACAATTCGGTTTTCTTCGGTTTGGTAAAACACCAGATCGCCGGGTTGCAGATCGTCTTTTGAAAGGAGCGTGCAGTACAAATGGTAGGTGATGTAGGCAGTACAGTCAGTATGCTCGGGGTATAGCTCAAGTTCGTTGCAGCACTACCACCAAAGGCCGCTGCAATCCCATGCATAGTGATCGGGGAATCGCCATCCCGAGGCTTCGCCGTTCCGTGCAATTTGGGATAAATACTCAATTTGTTCTTTTGTAAATGCGTCGGGCTTTTCACTTTGCCTGTTCTTTAGAAATTGATCGGTTAGGCGAACACCTTGCCCGCCTATCACATACTGCCCACCAACGCATGTTTCGAGAAGAGCAAGTAATTTTGAAATGGTTTCAGGAGGTTCTTGCTCTTCAGCGTATTTTTGATCATAATACTCCTTCTCCTCATCGAAATAAATCTTCGCCTCGTTGATGTTTTCGGTGGAATATGGAGAACAAGCCGCAACAAGCAAGGGGATCACAATTAACAGAAAGATAAGAATCGTTATTCTTTGAATGCCGGGATATTTTGAAAAAAAACAAAAGGAACCCTCGTTTCTCTGTGTTTAATGGATATATACGCTGGGCTTGAATCAAAAATGTTGCTAATGAGGGCGACGCTACGGTTTTCCGATAGTAAAGCTATCTTCAAGCAATACCCAGTTTTGCGGGAACGGATAACCCAAAGCCCAATAGCTGATGCCTGCCAAGTTATAGCTCTTCACCGTATCGAATTTGGCCTGAGCGCTGCGCGCATCTTCAAACCATACTTCATGCTGTCTGCCCATCTCATCCGTATAACGGAAAAACGGCGATTGAGCCACTGGGTCATACTGAATCATCGTACCATACCTGACTGCCCTTGAGACGGCTTCCTGGCAACTAAATGTTTCGGCTTCCTGTCCCGCCACATGAGGCAATAGCCAATCCCGCGCGTATATCTGGAATCCAAAGAATATTTTTTCTCTCGGAATCACCGTAACGGCATAGTCGAGCACCCGTTTGATTTGATCAAGCGGTGAAATGGCTTGGGGAGGCCCCAACCTGTAGCCCCATTCATATGTCATCAGAATAACAAAATCAACGATCCTGCCATGCGCCATATAGTCATGGGCCTCATACAGTAGCCCCACCTGATGTTCTGTCGCCTTGGGAGCCAACGCCGTGGATACAAAATAGCCGTCTGCATGCAATCGGTCTACCGTAAGCTGAAGAAAACGGTTGTAAGATTCACGGTCGGCTGGCAGCACGTTTTCAAAATCGATGTTTAATCCCTGATATCCTCTTTCTTTCATTATGTAGATTATTTCTGTTAGTAAGCGATCAATGATTTGCGGATTATTGAGTACGACTGATGCTAAGTTTTCGCCGCGGGTAGTCGCTGTAAAATTGGTAATAGACATCATTGGTATGACTCTTTCTGCTTTTGCGGCCTGTATGGCCGGCATGTCGAAGATAGGCTGCAACGTCCCGTCTTCTTTGATTAAATATGCAAATGGGCTTAAGTAAGTCAGGTGTTCACCGTTGGCTGAGACGATTGAAACGGCGGATTCCCCCAGAAAATAAATATAACCGTTCACCTCAATGAGGGGTCTTTCTCTGCGAGGAATCACCAGCGTTGTACCCGGAATGATCAGATTTGGATTGGCAATCCTGTTCACCTTAATGAGTGATTGCAGCGAAACACCGTGTCTTTGTGCTATGCCCCACAGTGTATCTCCGGGTTGCGCCCGATATCGAACAGCGGGAATATACAATATCATTCCTGGGCTTATTACGGCTGGATTCGAAATCTGGTTATTCTGGACGATTGATTGAACCGTGGTTCCGTATGTCTGGGCGATTCTCCATAAGGTGTCCCCGGATTTTACAGTATAAAAAGCATCTTCGCTTGGAATAACCAAAGCCTGACCGATTACAATTTTATTCGGATTTGGCAACTCATTGATCGTAACGATTTCTGTTAATGGGACACGATATTTATTGGCAATTTGCCAAATGGTTTCCCCCTGCGTGACCACATGGATGAACACGATATCACCTTCTTTTTTACACTATATGAAGATTTGACAAGAGACGTGAGATTGAGAATTAGGCACAATTAATAAAAAAGAACGGAGCTGTTTTTTGGACAACTCCATTCTATCCTGATTCAGTTTAGCTTACTTCCCTGTGGGAAGGCCGCAACCCCTGTTTTTCGTTATACGAGAGTTCCTTCGATATCCTTCTTCTTTGTCCGGCCTTTGTAGACGTTGTATTGGTTTTTGCAGCGCGGGGAGCAAAACACGACGTTGGGACGCTCCGCCACAAACGCCTTATCGCAATGCTTACAGATACGAAGCGGCTTTGTCTCGTCCGTTATCATAAAACTCAGCATCAGCTGTAAGCCGAGCAGCAACGAATGAAAGTCCCAAACAATCGTGGGCTTGTCTAAAAGGGCGATACGGTAAGTGGGAGCAATGCCGCCAAAGGCAACCATGCCCTGCCGGTACAGATTGCGGGTATCCTCATCCATGTTGTCGTAATCCAGATAAAACATATAGCTGGAAAGGAAGGTGAAGGCCAAATCCTTGAACTGCGTGAGCAGCCAGTCGTAACGTTCGGCATATTCCCGCTGGAAACACAGATTGAGCGCCATCGGCTTGTCGCTCATCGTCATCGCCAGCGCCATCATATCCCTGTCGCCCGAAATATCCCATTGCACGCCGCTTTCCTTGAACAGCACGTCCGGCTGGTCAAACGGAAAGAACAGCGCGGTGTAGTTCTCCACAAGCATGGATTCGTCGCGGATAAAATGGTTTTTCGGCAGGTATGCGGAGTCGTAAGCCAGAAATTGCGGCGTAGTCGGCAGCGCGGTCATAAACCCAAGCAAGCCATACTTTGAAACGAAATCCATCAGGGCTTCACGGATGGCCGTATCCTTACTGCGGTTCATCATCAGCAAACCGACGTTGAGCGCGTCCAGTACCATCGTGTCCGCATCCTCAAACGGATCGGTAATCACCGGCTTCGCTTTGGGCGCGGGCATGACATACAAAACGCCGTCCTTTTCCCTGCACTGATATTCGCTGTGTTTTACCCAACTGGAACTCGTCTTTTGAAACAGGCTGTTCATATCCCGCCTCCAAAATGTAACCTGATATCAGGTTAATCATATAACTCGCGGTTGGTGTTGTCAAGCGCCGTATGCTCCTTTAGGAAATCCAACTGCGCCAGCGTGACGGACAGGCCGTTCTCTACCCGTTGCACAAGGCGTGGAATCAGCTGTTCATACAGCCTGCCCAGCATCAGAGAACGCGTCTTACGGATATTGCGGTCGGTCTGCTTACGCATGGTGGCAAGCCGGGCGCTGCTGTATAGGCGTATGGCACTGAAATACAGTATCTCCCGGTGGTTTTCGGATAAGTTGCGAAGCACAGCGGATATGTCCGCATCCTCCACAAGCTCGTGCAGCTCATACGGGCAATCAAAGATAACGTCAAGGAAATCTCCGTGCATAAGCTGCCGCCAGAACACATGCCCCGCCGGGTTGGGAAGAACCTCGCCATCTTTGTACCCGAACGTCAGCATCTGTTCGGTTCGGCGTTTCTCGTGCCACTGCTCCCGCCGCTCGCGGTTAGCGTCCAGCCTGTCCCATTCCGCCGTGACTTTTTCAAAATCATCTTTAGTCCTTGCCGCATCCTCCATGCGGACAAGGGCTTCCCGCTCAATTTCCCGTTTCAGTTTTTTGCGTTCCACGCCTGCCCTCACCCTGCTGTCACCCGCCGAAAAATATTTTATAGTTTTTTGAAAAAGGTTCCGCTATACCCCTGTTTTTTCTCCTGTTAGTGAGGGGAAGTAATTTGTTCATATGAACAATAGATTACAAACACCCCGGAAAGGAGGAAAGCCGTGAGCAATCTATACCGGGAACTGACCGCCAGAGAGAAACAGGCTGTTCACAGGCTGGTCATATCCGAGTGCCCCAACTACGATCGCGAGTACGGATGCCTGCCGCTGGACGGGGCCTGCTATATGTTCACCATCGCTTTTGCGGGCAGCTCTTTGTGCAAATGGTTCCAAAACGCGGTATTGCCGCTCAATCCGGCGCTGGAAGCTGTATTCAGCCGCAAACCGCTCAAAGCCTGCAAACGCTGCGGCAGGAAGTTCCCTGTCAACGGCAGACAGGCGTACTGTGAAGCCTGTACCGTACCCGCCCGCAAAGCCGCCGCCGCCGCGCGGGTGCGGAAGCACCGCAGGCGGGATGTAACGCTTTAGGCTCCGGAAAGCCGCATAAACAGCGGGTTTCCGGGCCGGTTTCACACAAGGCAAGGGTTTTACCTTACCCCTGCTTTTTTTTGCGCCCTGCGCGCGGGGAAGGAGGAAAATACACGAAACAGATTACACCAACGGGAACAGAACCAATCAACCAATTTTATCATCTAAAAGGGGGCCGGTCAAATGCAGACGACAATAGCCAAAGAGAAGAGGCCGCAGAGCGAGCATAGAGTGTTCACCAAACGAATCGGCTCCACCACCTACCGGGTGAGCGTTCATTTCAGCAAAACCAGCCGGGAAACCATGAACGATAAAATACTTCGCCTCATCAAAAACGAGGCGGCAAGCGGAAAAGCGGTTGAACAATGAAAAAGACATTCCTTTGCCGCCGTTTTTGTGGTATGATGCTGGTACTGCAAATGAGCCGGTTGCCTGAAAGGAGTTCGGTATGAACATCAGGCAGCAGGAGCCTAAAATCACTGCTCTTTATGAGCGTCTCAGCCGCGATGACGAGCAAAGCGGCGAATCCAATTCCATCACCGCGCAAAAGAAAATGCTGGAGGACTACGCCGGTAAGAACGGTTTTGTAAATCCCGTTCATTTTACCGACGACGGCTGGTCGGGCGGAAACTTTGAACGCCCCGGCTGGAAAGCCCTCATTGCCGGGATAGAGAGCGGGCGCGTCGATACGGTCATCTGCAAGGACATGAGCAGGATAGGCAGGGATTATCTGCAAACGGGCTTTTACACGGAAGTCTTTTTTCGGGAAAAAAACGTCCGCTTTATCGCCATCGCCAACAGCATCGACAGCCTCAACCGCGACAGCGGCGAGTTCGCGCCGTTCCTCAACATCATGTCGGAATGGTATCTGCGGGACGCCAGCCGCAAGGTTAAAGCCAGCCACAGGGCGCGGGGCATGGAAGGAAAGCGGCTGACGTTCTTCCCGATTTACGGCTATGTCAAAAATCCAAACGACAAAAACGAATGGTTGATCGATCCCGAAGCCGCCGAGGTGGTGCGGCGCATTTTTGCGCTCACCATCGCGGGCAAGGGGCCCTGTGAGATCGCGCGTATTTTGGCCAATGATAAAATCGAGCGCCCGTCATATTACCTCTATACGCGCGGGATTGTGAAGCTTGCCCATCACGACCACTCCATGCCCTGCGCATGGAACGGCAATACGGTTGCCAACATCGTGCAAAAGCCAGAGTATATGGGGCATACGGTTAACTTCCGCACCTACAAGGATTCGTACAAGGACAAGCGGTCAAAGTTTTCGGACAAAGAGGATTGGGTTATATTTGAGAACACCCATCCCGAAATCGTGGATTCTAAAACATGGGAAACGGCGCAGCGTTGCCGCAAGACCGTGCGGCGCACCGACAGTCTGGGCGAAGCCAATCCGCTGACGGGGCTGGTGTTTTGCGCGGACTGCGGTGCGAAGATGTACAACCACCGCAGTCCGCACCCGATACAGTACCGGAATCCGAACGGCAGGATTTACAACAAATGCCCGAGCGATATCTATACCTGTTCAACCTATTCGCTCACGAGCAGGCGGTTTGACGGCAAATGCACGGCGCATAATATCCGCACCGTTGTTATCCGGGAGCTCGCGCTGGAGGCGATAAAAACGGTGAGCGGGTTTGTGAAATCCAATGAGGCTGAGTTTATACGGCAAGTGCGTGAAACATCGGCGGTACGGCAGGAGCAAACGGCGAAAGCGCACAGGCGGCGCATTGCCAAAGAGCAAAAGCGCGTTGCTGAACTGAACACGCTGATCCGCAAGATTTATGAGGATAAGGTCAGCGGCTCCCTGTCGGAAAAACGCTTTGAAATACTGTCCGCCGAATACGAGAACGAGCAGGCGGCGCTGGAACAGTCCATTGAAAATCTGCAAGCTGAACTCAACGGTTTCAACGCCGACAGCGTGCGGGCGGACAGATTCATTGAGATCGTGAAGCGGTATACGGATTTTTCCGAGCTGACCGCGACGATGATCAACGAGTTCATCGAGAAAATCATTGTGCATGAGGCGGACAGGTCAAGCGGGGAGCGGGAACAGCAAGTTGATGTGTATCTCAATTTCATCGGTAGGTTTGAAGTGCCGGAGGTAACGCCTGCGCCGGAGGAAATTGCGGAGGAAGAACAGGCGCGGGAGAAACGGGCGCGGCACAGAGAGGCACAGCGGCGGTATGCCGGGGAGCAAAAACAGCGAAGCGTATGACAAACAATCCGCATAGGGCGGCTTACGGATAACATCGTGGGCCGCTTTTTCTATGCATAAAATTGAAAGGAGCACCCATTATGGCAAAGACCACGGAAGAAAGAATCGAGAGCGTACAGGAGCAAATCCGGCAGCTGGAAAATCAGAAAAAGAGGCTGATGCAGGAGCAGAAGGAGCGGGAGCGCAAGGCCAGAACCAAACGGCTGATAGAGCGCGGGGCGATACTGGAGAGCCTTATCCCGGAAGCGGACACATTCACCAACGAGCAAATAAAGACGTTCCTCGAAAAGACGATCCGGACGGAGTCCGCGCGCAAAGCGTGGGCAAATCTGACTACGGCGCAGGGCGAACCGGCTGCGGCCAAAGCTGCGGGAGTGGTGCAAGGCGGCGGTGCGACCACGCCAAAAGCCAGCGCCAGCGCCACGGGGGAAGCGGGCTAACCGGCCCTTTCCCCCTCCCCGAAGGGCGCACTTATATACCACCTAACGGTGGTATCGTGCGCTCTGCGAGGCTGTTGCGCTCTTGCGAGCGATGGGGAGCTACACTCCCCAAACCCCTTGTGTACCTCACAGCCGGACGTATCCTCTGCGGAGAATACGTCCGGCCATGAGGTCTTATATCGCCCGCCGTTGCGAATGGAGGTGAAACCGTGGCGATCTATCATTGCAGTATTAAAATCATAAGCAGGGGCAAAGGCAAGTCGGCTGTCGCGGCGGCGGCTTACCGGGCGGGCGAAACCATATCGAATGAGTACGATGGAATCACCCACGATTACACACGCAAAGGCGGCGTTGTGCATACGGAAATACTGTTACCCGAAAACGCACCGAAGGAATATGCAGACCGTTCGATCTTGTGGAACGCTGTGGAGCGGATCGAGAAAAACAAAAACTCACAGCTTGCGCGTGAGATCGAACTTGCCCTGCCCGTGGAGCTGTCGCGGGAGCAGGATATTTCCCTCGTCCGCGAGTATGCGCGGGAGCATTTTGTTTCGGCTGGTATGTGCGCGGATGTATGTATTCACGACAAAGGTGATGGCAATCCTCACGCGCATATCTTGCTTACCATACGCCCCTTTGACGAGCGCGGCGAATGGGGCGGCAAGCAGAAGAAGGCATACATCCTTGACGATAACGGCAATAAAATTTATGACAAAAAGAAACGGACATACAAGTGCCGCGTGATTCACTCCACCGACTGGAATGAGCAAACCAAAGCGGAGGAATGGCGGGCGGGTTGGGCGGACGTGGTGAACGTGGCTTTGGAGTGTCAGGGTTTGGAAGAACGGGTAGATCACCGCTCGTTTTTGCGGCAGGGCAAGGAAGAAATCCCAACCGTTCATTTGGGTGTGGCCGCTACGCAGATGGAGCGCAAGAGCATCCCGACCGAGCGCGGAAATATTAACCGCGAAATTGAAGTGAGCAACAAGCTGTTACGCCAGCTCCGGGCGCGTATAACCAAGCTGAAGGATTGGCTGAAAGCCGAAGCCGCAAACACCGCGCCGCCCACCCTCTCCGATGTCATTCGCGGCATACTGGACGGATATGAGCAGAAAAGATATTACGGCCTGATGGCCGCACCCGACACGGCGGCGAGAGTGTTAAATTTTTTGCAGGAAAACCAAATCACCGACATGGCGGGATTACGGGAAAAGGTGGTCAAAATGTACGACAGGCGGCTTGATATGGGCGACAGGCTGAACAGGATAGATGGCCGTTTGCACATGCTGGATGAGCATATCCGGCACATGGGATACTATCAGGAGCACATAGGGATTTACAGGCAGTACCAGCAGATTAAAAGACCGAAAAAGCAGGCGGCGTTCCGCGAACAGAACTATACGGAGATTGCACTTTTTGAATCGGCATATCGCTATCTCAAACAACATCTGAACGGCCAGACCCCGCCGCTCCAGTCGTGGAAAGAGGAGCGGGCAAAGCTGCTCACCGAGAGGGCAGAACTCAATCAGCAGTACAACACACTGAAAAAGGAAGTCGGGGAAGCGGAGATCGTCAAGCGGAATGTGGAACGGTTGATGCGCGGGAGCGAACCGCGAAAGGAAAAGAACCGTTCGCGCGGGTGGGAGCGGTAATGCTTTAGGGGTAAGCAGGAACCCCGTTTTTGCGGTCTGTTTCAAGAAAAAATAGTTCAAATCTTTTTTCTGTTTTTGATGAAATCAAGGGGCTGTCGCGTCCAAGCCTTAGCGCGGACAGCCCCTTCGCAGCTATTAATATATTATGCTCAATTAGGAACAATTTTTATTTTCAGATAGTCATATTTATTTAGCTACCTTTTTACATTATTAAGGTTTAGAAATATTTATATTAAATATTAAAATAATGAGAAATTTCCCTGTTTATGATCGTTATATAAGTGAAAGGAGGTTCAAATTCTATTGGCAGACGAATTAGGACTCAATGAAAAAATCCATAGGGTAGTAAACAAATATAGTCCTAACATCGTAAGGGTTGCTTTTACTTTTGTTAAAAATATTTCTGATGCAGAAGATATCGCGCAAGATGTATTTTTGGCATATTTTCAAAAAGCACCAGCATTTCATGATGAAGAACATGAAAAAGCATGGTTATGTAGGGTTGCTATAAATAAAGCTAAAGACTACTTAAAATCAAGTTGGAAAAAACGTGTTGTGCCATTGAGAGAAGATTTAAGTTATATACCGAGCCAAGATTTCACACTTTTAAGAACAGTATTAGATTTAGAAGAAATATACAGGTTACCAATATATCTTTATTATTTTAATGATTTTTCTATCAGAGAAATTGCCGGAATGCTTAGAATAAACGCATCAACTGTTGGGACAAGATTAGATCGCGGGAGAAAGATAATAAAACAAAAATTAGGAGATTGTTATGAATAAGGAAATTTGCATGAGAGCGATTTCTCATATAAATCCAAGTGATGATTTTATTGAAAGAACAATAATATATCTAAATAAGACAATAAGTGAAACAAAAAAGGAAAACCATAAAGTACAGAGGGTTCTTGGCGGCAGTGCAATAGCAGTAGCCTGTATTACAATACTATTCTTTGCTATTCATAATTTATTTAGAACTTCAAGCATACCCAATTCCGTTTCTCCAATGAAGACAGAATTAAATAATTCTGCAATACTCAATACCGAAATGCCATCGGTTTTCCAATCAGAAGAACCGTCAGCAGTATACTATAGTGATTTGAAATTTCCCAGCACAAAAGACATTCAATTACCTCAGATTGGCGAAACTGAAACTGATATACAAATTGGATCGTTTTCAGATGAAATTAAAAAGTATTCCAGTCTAATCATTAAAGGAACGGTTACTAATATTCGTTTCAATAAATATGATTATGTGGAAATCGATAAGTCAGTTCCAGATGATTCATTTAAACATAGCGTTGAGCATCATGCACAAACAATTGTCTATGAAATTCAAGTTGATCGAATATATTATAAACAGAAAGACCTTAATATTGGAGAAGGTCAGCAAATTATAATAGAAAACAATTTATATAATAAAACTTCTTTGGAAGACTCTGTTATTAGATTAAATATTGGCAATCAATATATTATTCCAATGTCAACAAGAGATAATTTGGAAATTAGTATTTCTGATGATAATTTCATTTATGAAGGCACGCACAGTTTTGAAAGCCTCTATTACCTTACCTTTGGGTTTACACCGCAAATACATTTAACGGAAGATGGCAAATATGTTTTCTACGCGGGAAAAAATGTTGGTTGGCACGAACTGCTAAACGAGAATGCGATCCCATTAATCATGAATAATGACAATAATATATATCAAAACAATATGTACCTTCGAGATGACGAAAATTTTGAATCAGAATTCCAGTCAATAGTAAATAGAATTACTGAATGAAAGAAGGTGAGCCCAATGTTTTAAAAATGTCTTTTGGTAACCTTGATAAGAATCAAATGAAAAAAGGAGGAGCAAAAAATGAAGTTCAAAGCATTATCGGTTGTTATAGTGTTTATTCTGGTGTTCACCTTTTTTGCAACATCTGCACTTGCGTGGATTGCTTTTGGAAATAAGATGCAAGGTGGCGCAGCGGGAAGGAAATTCTTTATCGATTCATCCGCAGATGAGTATGACGAGTCTATCAGCATTGGCGCTGGATATTGGAATGGCCGTACCAGCCTTGTATCGCTGTCGGAAACATCGACACAGTCACAATCAAGATTCGATTGTTATTGGGGTAACTATTATTCAGATCCAGGTGTGATTGCTGCAACTGAATTCTATTTGAATAATCAGATTACCGATCCAATGGACAATGATTGGTTCTGGTGTAAAATAAAGTTCGACTCAACCAATTACAAATATGAAGATGAAGGTGGCCTATCATATTTTCATCGAAAGGGAACATCATGCCATGAATTTGGACATGCTTTAGGCCTAATGCACAATAATATAACACCGACTAGTGTTATGTGCCAGCTAGGCTATGGACGAACTGTAAATTCTCCATCAACAGATGATGTCAACGGTGTCGTCCACATTTACACTTACTATTAAAAAAGTCTAATAAGGTCAAATAACTAAATTAGGAGGATGAACAAATGAAAAAAGGTATATATTTGGTATGCATATTGATATGCATCTTTGTTGTTGCTGCGTGTACCCCATTAACGTCGGATACTGAAGCAGGTGCTGTTTCGTCTGTTGAAAGTGCGCCAATATCGGAAGAAGATGGCACATTAGTAATTACAAATTCGGCTGATATGCTTAAGGCTTATAACGACTATGACGCTTTAATTAAGGACGCTGAAAATATATTTACTGGGAAGAGTATTGATGTGTCAACAATTTTTGAGAATGATACATTATATACTATCTCAAGCGTAGTGGTTGAAAAAGTCTACAAAGGTAATTTTAAGCCTGGGGACACGATATTAATTGATGAGGTAGGCGGCAAAACTACATTGGGCGAATATGTCAAAGGAACCAATACAGTTGCAAAAGATTTTGATGAAAAAGAAAATTTGGATATGAATCAAAAAGTGCTTGTTGGTTTTGATGGGTTTTTCCCAATTCAGCCGAATGAAGAGCTGTTATTGTTTGCAAACAGTTCAAATGGATTTTATAAATCCATCGCAGATAATACCTATTATGTTGTAGGCTCATATGCCGGTAAATTCTTAAAGACCGAAGGTTTCTTTGAGCGTGCGCAAGATGAAAAAGATGAAAATTATAAAGCCCTGAAAATCAGCGAAAAAGAATTAGACGAGCTATTAACATCAATCCAATAAACTGGGTCAGACGAGCTAAAGCAAAAGGAGAGTCGGTGTTTGGATTATCGGCTCTCCTTTTGAGATCGGGCTAAGCGTATTATCTTCTAATTTTACATCCTGATGCTGTTTATTCCGCATTATAATTGAGTGAGTATTTCATGTGATTTAAGATCATATTGATGCAGCTGGTCTGTTGGCAGTATCATAAAATTATTGTTCTTGTTTTGTGTTAAAATTAAATAAAAATAACCCAAAATCATAACACCCCTTGACAGAAGTCGTTCTGCAAATACCACATAGTGTTTACACCTAAGTATAGGCGTAAAGCGATCTACAATCAATATAAAAGCAGTATGCGAGAAATATTGAAGCAGCTATGCAAGTATAAGGGAGTAGAGATACTGGAAGGGCATCTAATGCCAGAACACATACACATGCTGGTGAGCATACCACCAAAGCAAAGTGTATCGAGCTTTATGGGATATTTGAAAGGCAAAAGTGCGCTAATGATGTTTGATAAGCATGCAAATTTGAAGTATAAGTTTGGGAACAGGCACTTTTGGGCAGAAGGATATTATGTAAGCACGGTGGGACTTAACGAAGCAACAATAAGAAAATATATCCAAGAACAAGAGCAACATGATATAGTCTTAGATAAACTTAGCGTAAAGGAATATCAAGACCCCTTTAGGGGGTAGCTGGTATTGCAAACACTCCTTTAGGAGTGGCAAAAGTGGTAATGGCAATAGAGGCTTGAACGCATGTGAAAGCCAGCGTCTTTAGGCGCTGGCCAGTAACATGGGCTTATAGCCCTTGTGCAAACCACCCGTTGGACGGGTGGTTATGATTATGGGATGTGTGTAAAAACAGGTAAACAAGACTTATCCAAAAGCAACATATACAGATGCCAGGAATTGATAATGAACAGCGAAGTTTATGCTGTTCATTTGTAAAACTAGTGATTCCTTAGCTGTAAACGTGGTTATATTATATTTATACAACAAGAAAGGGGCTGGGGGCGGTATGGCAGACATGAGGATAGTTATTGTTGACGACTCATCTTTCTCTATTGCGTTTATAAAAGATATTTTGGAGAGAAATGGGCTTGAGGTTGTGGGAGAGGCGGGGTCTTTAGAAGAAGTAAAAGAGATTGTGATACAAAAGAAGCCCACTTTGGTAACAATGGATATGACGTTGCCCGGTACGGATGGCCTTGAGTGTACGCGTGCTGTCCACGAAATTGATGAAAACATTAAAGTTATCGTTGTCAGTTCTATGATGGATGACGAAATAGTGAAAGAGGCAAAGAGGAATAAAGTCTCTGCATATATTCAAAAACCTGTTGACGCCGATGAATTGGTTACGGTTATCAATAGAGTCATGGCTTCTGAAGAGCTGTATCAGTCTTTAAAAGAGGAATACTTTGTCATATTCAAGGAAGCAATGATGGATAGCTTGAACCGAATGACAAAAACCATCCCTACATATCAGCAAGAGTATCATACAAATAAAGAATTCGAATCAAAAGGCATGACGATTATCATAGGAATAAGCGGTAAGTTCTCCGGCAGGATGCTGCTGGACTTATCAAAAGAGACTGCGAATCATTTAGCGGCTGCTGTTTTTAGAAGAGCGCCGAAAAATGACGATGAGACAATGGCGCTTCTTGGAGAATTTGCAAACATCGTATCCGGAAACGCATGTTCCATATTGAATAAAAAGAACAAAGCATTAGGGCTCCGTGTGGCTCCTCCGTCAATACTGCATGGAGACAGTGTCCTTATATCAGCGCCAAGCCTGAAAACAACCACTGCAATCGCAGAAACAGGTTTCGGGGAATTACTGCTGAATGTGGGCTTCCAAAGGGGTGACGAAAAGTGGACGTAAAATACGCAAATCCGTTTATAGATTCTTTTGCAACGATTATGCCTCAACTGGGCTATAATCATATACAAAGCGATGATATAAGTGAAAAGAATCAGGAACTGATAAACTCCGGGGTTAATATTATAGTCGGAATCGTTGGAAAAATTAAGGGCAACGTTGTTTACAGTATAGATTTAGTGAACGCTAAGAATATTGCATCTACCATGATGATGGGAATGCCGGTAGATGAATTGGATGAAATGTCGAAGAGCGCATTATCGGAATTAGCCAATATGCTAACCGCCGGTGCGGCAACCGCTTTTTACGATATGGGGATAAAGGTGGATATTTCTACGCCGACGCTGCTTGAAGGGAACAACATTTCAATTAAGATGAGCTCAAATCAAGTGTTATCTGTCCGGCTTTTGGCGGACGATACGGCAATTGAGGTAAATATCGCTTTTGAAAAGTAGTTGAATCTTTTTTTGTCCTAACAAAGGCTTTGACGATACGTCAGAGCCTTTTTATATCACATCTATTTAGAAGCTTATCTAAATAGGTATTGACTTTATGTGTGAAAGCTCATAAAATCTATTTAGATAATATTCTAAATAGCTGCGGGGAGGTACTGGCTTGGGATTCGCGGAAACATTTAAAGCGCTGTCAGACCCTGTTCGGCGAGAGATATTGGTTATGCTGAGGGAGGGCAAAAAGTCAGCAGGTGAGATTGCGCAGGCTTTCGATTTGACAGGTGCGACGATATCGTATCACTTAGCTCAGCTTAAAAAAGCGGGGCTTGTCAACGAAAGCAAATACAAAAACTTTGCCTTTTATGAACTGAACGCCTCGGTTTTCGAAGAGGTTATGCTTTGGTTTTTACAATTTGGAGGGAACGAAAATGAAGAATAAAACGACAATCATGACGACGATCATATGCTTGCTTCCGCTAATTATATCGCTTGTTGTATACGACAAGCTTCCTGATCAAATTGCCGTTCATTTTGATAGTGCGGGTAACCCGAATAATTATATGCACAAAGCGATTGCAGCCTTTGGATTACCATTTTTGTTTATGGCGATAAATCTGTATACGCATTTTCGGGTCAATAAAGATCCCAAGGTTCAAAACGCATCGAATGCCCTAAAAACGATTTCAAAATGGGCAACACCCGTAGTGTCGGTTGTTGTTGTGCCAGTCACGCTCTTTATGTCGATGGGAGCCGTGATCCCCATTCCAATGATCGTGACAGCTTTGGTCGGCATCATCATTGTGCTTTGCGGAAATTACCTGCCAAAATGCAAACGAAACTATACCGTCGGTATCAAACTGCCATGGACATTGGATAACGAGGATAACTGGTTCAAAACCCATCGATTTGCGGGTTTTATATGGGTTATTGGCGGCATTGTTATCACAGTCAATGCGTTTTTAAGTATTCCATATGTCAGTATTTGTGTGCCTGTCGTTTTGGTGGTTGGACCGTTTGCGTATTCTTATCTATATTACCGCAATCACATGGCTGCGGAGGCTAGAAAATGAATATAGCCAGCTCATTATTCACGATATTGTGCGCGCTTGTTTTACCCATTGGCACAGCGGTACTATTATGCGTTCGCAGGCCGGGTGTCTGGAAGCCGTTGATATTTGGCGCGTTGACTTTTTTCGTGTTTCAGGTATTGATAAGAATCCCGATTATACAAGGCGTGCTTCCAAACGTGGGATGGTTCTTAACAATGAGTTTTACGCAGCCTGTTGTTTACGCGCTGTTTATGGGAGTAACCGCAGGCTTGTTTGAGGAATTCGGAAGATACGTGATCATGCGGCTTTTTCTGAAGAATAATGTGCGCTTCATTGATGGGGTTGGCTTTGGAATTGGTCATGGGGGCATAGAGGCCGTATTGATGGCAGGTATCGGCGCGCTGCTGGTATTGCTGACAGACCTTAGCTCGGTAAAACCCATCTTGATGTTCGCGGGCGGTATCGAACGGGTATCGGCAATGGTCTGCCATGTCGGTTGGTCGGTGATGGTCATGAAAAGTGTTCGAGAGAATAAGATTGTTTGGTTGCTGCTGGCATTTGCGACGCACACAATTTTAGATACCTTCGTGGGGCTTGCAGCCTATATGGGCATGGGCGTTTGGCTGACGGAAGCTGCTTTGATGCTCTTTGCGGCCCTCATGATCGTTTATATCATTTATCAATTTAAAAAAGGAGACGGTAAAAAATGAAAAAAGGTTTAATATGTATTTTAGTGCTCGTTCTAACCCTTTCTATAGTGGGGTGCTCGTCAAATAAATTGGCGGACATTTATTCTGAGGATGAAGTTATTGCGCGTGCGAAAGAGGTTGTTGATGTGATCAATTCTCTTGATTATGACGCCATGAACGCTCAGCTTCGTGACGATTTACAGGATCAATTGACTGCTGAGCAGCTTAAGGAGGTTTGGGCAACACAGCTGGAAGAGGCCGGTGCTTTCGAAAAATATGAAAATACCGTTACAATGAGTCAAAAAAGCGAATCTACAGGTGAAGATTACGCGGTTGCCATATTAACGGGTAAGTATGAGAACTCCTCACTGACGTTTACCATTGTAATGGATAAGGATATGGAAATAGTCGGAATGTACATCAAATAGCGTATACTGTATGATGACCCACCCAAAGGCTCTGGCGAATATGTCAGGGCTCTTTGTTTTTTGATCAATGTTTTATAGACATATGTATACATTTATCGACATTATTATTTGACAAATGATTAGTATGTGTTGTAGAATCGAGAGTATTTTTTTCTAGGATAGGGACATGTATTTTGTTTAACAGATATAGCGGCATAATAAAATCAGAATTTAACAAGTATAATCCAAAACGTTTCTCTAAGGATATAATGGCAGGAATTACGGTGGCGGCAGTTGCTTTACCACTTGCCCTCGCTTTTGGTGTCAGCAGCGGCGCTGATGCAGCATCAGGATTAATCACGGCAATCATTGCCGGTATCGTAATCGGTATTTTTTCGGGAGCATCCTATCAAATTTCAGGCCCAACGGGTGCTATGGTTGCAATTCTCATACCCGTTGTTGCAAAGTACACGCTGCAAGGCGTTTTTATAGTAAGCATATTAGCCGGGATAATTTTGCTACTGGCAGGTGTTTTAAAGCTTGGCAAGCTGGTTTCTATTATCCCACGGCCGGTTATTACCGGGTTTACATCGGGCATTGCGGTTATTATTGCGCTCGGACAGATCGATCATTTCTTTGGCACCACCTCAGCGGGCGAAGGTGTTTTGCAAAAATTGTTTTCTTATGGCGAATTGGGCTTTTTGATGCAATGGCAGCCTGTTGTGATCGGTGCGATCGTGGTTGGTATTATGATATTCTGGCCCAAAAAACTAAACAAGATAATTCCTTCATCACTTGTGGGTATTGTTATTGCGACTTTGGTCAGCACCATATTCAGCTTTGACACAAGCACGATCGGTGCCATTCCAAGGACATTGCTTCCCGATGTGCGTTTTGATCTGACATCGGTTCAGTTATCTGACCTGCCGATTTTCATCTCTCCGGCCATATCTATTGCGGCACTGAGTATGGTTGAAAGTCTTCTTTGCGGAACCAGTGCGTTGAGAATGAAGAAGAACGGTTCTTTTGATGCCGACCAGGAGCTTGTTGCACAGGGAATCGGAAACATCATCATCCCTTTCTTTGGCGGGATTCCGGCCACGGCGGCAATTGCCCGCACCAGTGTGGCAATCAAATCCGGTAATGAAACGCGTTTAACGAGCGTCATACATGCCGTTATGTTGCTTGCTTCGATGTTTCTGCTGAGTGACGTCATGGCAAACATTCCGTACGCCGCGCTGGCAGGGGTGCTTATGGTGACGGCGTGGCGCATGAATGAGTGGCCTGCGATTAAAAAAATGTTCAGCAAACGCAACAGAGGCGCTGTGCTCAAATTTTTGATCACTTTGGTTGCCACAGTGACGTTCGACCTGACAATCGCCATTATTATCGGTGTGGTATTCTCTGCGTTAGTATTTGTGGTTAATTCTTCAAAACTCAATGTGGCTTCGTCCAAAGTCAAAAATGAGCTGCTCCATGCATGCCCCGGCGATGTCGAACAGGTGCATGTGAGCACAACGGTTATCTATATCACCGGCCCACTCTTTTTTGGTAACGCGGAAAAGCTTTTCGAACATGTTTATGGAGAGCTTGAAGACTCTGAAAAGCTGATATTTTCTATGCGCGGTGTATCGGGGATCGATTCGACCGGCGCGGAAGTGATATTGGATATTGTGCGCGAATGTCACTCAAAGAAAGTTTCTGTGACGATATGCGGATTGGGTGATATCGCGCGGAAAAGGCTTGATATTGCGGGCGTCACTGACGTCATTGGCGAGGATGCATATTTCTTCAGCGTAGACCGGGCACTTTTGGCGAATCAAGCGAGTGACAAATAATTAGGGATCGTTACATTTTCAAAACAATCATGTGTCAGTAAATGAAAAATAATAATTTAATGAAATAAAAAAATGGCCCATACATAGTTCTAATAAGGTATGAGCCATTTATATTACTTCATTTTACTTCTGCACAAATGCATTGGCCGTGCTGCCCGGCGCACCCGAACCTTTGGGAACAAGCATAATCTGGATGGCCTCAAGGCGGTAGCTGAAGCCTGCTGTCCCTGCGGCTTCAGCGTTCTTTGCCCAGCCCATCCAGCCAAAGTTCTGCGCATGAACGCGGTAATAGATATCATAGTCATTGGCTGCTTGACCCGTCAGTCGTATCTGTATCCCCTCGAGCCGTAGCGCACGCCCTTCTGTGCCGCTGAGCTGACCGTTTTTTACCCAGTTCATCCAGCCGATATTCTGTACATGCGTTTTGTATTCAATGCCGCCGTCAATACCATTGAGCTGCATTCTCATGGCTTCAAGCCGCAGAGACTGTCCGCTGGTTCCGGATGAGGTGCCATTGTTTTTCCAATCCTGCCAGCCGATATTTTGCACATGGCTCTGATAAGATACTGAGCCCATAAATGACCGGGAGGTTGAGCCGGGGGGCGCTGAGCCTTTCGGCAGCATAACGACTTGAATGGCCTCAAGGCGGTAACTGTATCCCGCAGTACCTGCGGAGCCGCCATTCTTTGCCCAGCCCATCCAGCCGACATTTTGTGCATGAACACGGTAATAAAGATCATAGTTGTTAGCCGCTTGACCGGTCAAACGTATCTCTATGGCTTCGAGCCGCAGCGCACGCCCTTCTGTGCCGCTGAGCTGTCCATTGCTGACCCAGTTCATCCAGCCAATGTTCTGAACGTGCGTCCTGTATTCGACCCCGCCACTAATACCATTTAATTTCATCCGCATGGCTTCAAGGCGATAAGACATGCCGCTTGTGCCTGAGGTGGCGCCTTGACCCATCCAATCCTGCCAGCCGATATTTTGCACATGGCTTTGATATTGTATTGGGCCGCTTGAGAAGTCTGTCACCACATAATTTGCGGCGACATATCCGTATTGTCCGCCGTAGAGTATCTTATGCCAGGATAACCCGTTTGCTGTGGCATAGTTCATTTGAATAACGTTGATTCTTGCGCCACCGGGAAGGGTACCCATCTTGCTGTAAGACGTTCCAGCGCCGATTCTGACGTTTAGACTAGATGTACTTGTCACGTAAGCGTTGGACGTATCCGGCGATGAGATGCCCGTCAAAGACGGACGGTTGTAGCCTTGGGTTGAAAGAGCAGTACCCGGAAAATAGAATTTGAGTATATCCTGGTATTTCTGTCCTGTGTTGGCCTGTTGCTGCGCCCCGCGCTGGCTTAACCCCACGCCATGGCCGTATCTTTTCTTTGAAATGGAAAAGCCTGCTACTCCGTTTCTGGTTTCTTCTTTGACTACAAACAGACGCAAACTGCTTCTGTTAAAAGCTTTATAGGTAATAATACCGTTTGAGCCGTCCAAGAATCGAAGATCGAGTACGACGCCTTCCAATGTTTGATTACCGGCCGTTGTCAATTGAGCGCCGGCGGACTCAAGACGCTGCTCTGTGAGTTCGGGCGTTACCGTCGGTTCGGGAGTGACCGCTGGTTCGGGAGTCGTAGTGGGCTCGGGCGTTACCGTCGGTTCGGGAGTCGTAGTGGGCTCGGGCGTTACAGTAGCTTCGAGATTTTCGGTAGATTCAAGAATGAGCTCAGGAGTCGCGGTGGGCTCGGGAGTCGCAGTGGGCTCAGGAGTCGCGGTGGGCTCGGGAGTCGCAGTAGGCTCGGGAGTCGCAGTGGGTTCGGGAGTCGCAGTGGGCTCGGGAGTCGCAGTGGGCTCGGGAGCCGCGGTTGGTTCAGGTATCGCGGCAGGTGTGGCGCTTTGTGCTGCAGATGATGCACCGCTAGGTATGTTTACAGTAAAGTTTCCGGTTGTTGTATAACTAGCGTTGCCTGCAACATCGGGCGTTGGTGCGAGATTAATGACGCCTGTAAGCTGGAAGTCATAAATGCCTAGCCCTCCAAGCTTACCACTGTCAAGGATGGCTTGTTTGATATAATTAATGGCGTTTTGGGCGTTCGGGGTGCTTCCCACGTTGCTGCTGACCGAAACCTGGGCTTCGGAGCCTGACTTCGGGAAGAAAACCGTTTCATAAAGACTGGACGGGTTCGCGGCATCGAAGTCGTCTTTTTGCACTTGATAATAGGGGAGGTCAGTTCCGCCGCCCCATACGTTTTTAGGTGTATCGGTCCATCCGCCATTAGATGCGGCAAAGTATGTACGAAAGGGCACTCCACCGTAGGTGACAACTTGTTTAGCCGTCGCATTTACAGCAGCTATGGCGTTTCCCATCGATGCATTGTATCCTCTATATACCTGATTTTTGGTAGTATCAACAACATCATAGGCGCCGGAACTCCTCATATCGCTGAGTGCATAACCGCGCGCGGCCACAGCCTGCGCTTTCAGCGCCTCGATCGGCCAGCTGTTGCTCATCTCGTAGGGAACCACGCCATAGAGATAGTCCTCAATATACACGTGGTTGACGGCGATAATATGTCCACTTTCCACTCGGAATTCCATATCGCCGGTATAGTTATAATCGCTACCGGTGCCGGTATTGCGCATCCAAATAAAATTGTTGCGACCACTTGTCGGAAGATGCTGAATGAGCTTTATCGACGAGCCACTGGAAATCAGCGACGAACCAAAATATAGATTTACACCATTACCTCCAAGCTTAACCGTATAAAGCTGTCGGTCCAGCCCTGCGCCATTCACGCTGTAATTACCGTTCACATAAAACGAGTATTCCGAAGGGGTGCCGATAGAAATTTTAACGCGTACAATACCGTCGTTGCTGGAGGCCAGCGCGGTAGGTATTCCCGGAATTGCCGTAAGCAAAAGCATAACGCACAGTGCAATTAAAAATTTTCTTCGCATAGTGTTTCTCCTGACTATAGTGGTCGTTTCGTTTCATAAACTTTTTTGTAACATGTCGTAAAACATTTGTAATATAACACTGATATATATATACCATATTAGCATTAATATGTACAGCAATTAAGTGTTAAATTATTCAATATGACGGTGATTGATTTTTACATTTCAATGTCAACACACTTTTTAAAAAACAGGCTGATATGCACCAGAATTCCTTGGAATACGGTTGTAGGTTTGTCAAACATATTGGACAGTGTATGAAGAAAGATATTCGGTTGGCGAACGCCAACCGAGCGGGCGCATAGGGATCTTGTTTGAACGGTATCGATAGGCTTCAAGCTGGTGCTTGAAGT
>JAEWQS010000183.1 GCA_023399095.1 Bacillota bacterium | reverse complement strand
GAGTTTAAAACGGTAATGAACGTTTAGAGCTGAAGTTGTATTTTCTTTTCCGTCAAAATACGCTATAATAGGATGATCGTGTATGACTGCGTTTTTTTAAAAGGAGGAAGCACATGAAGGTATGTTTTTCCACACTCGGATGCCCCGAATGGTCGTTTTCGGATATCGTGTCTGTCGCATCCGATCTGGGCTACAGCGGAATTGAAATCAGAGGCATACAAAACGAGCTCTACGCGCCTGAGATGGAGCCGTTTTCGAAAGATCACTTAGAAAAAACCAAGCAGACTCTGGAGCGGCTTTCACTTGAAATCCCGTGCCTCACGTCTGACTGCAATTTGAACATAGAAGCGGATGTGGAGAAGGCAAAAGCTTATGTGGATACAGCAAGTGCCATTGGTACGCCGTACATCCGCCTGCTGGGGGACTTATCCCCCGCACCTTCCGGCGATGTCAGCCTGAAGGCCATCGCGTCCAACCTTGAAGAGATCGCCGTTTATGCGGAAAATAAAAACGTGATGCCGCTGATTGAAACCAACGGATTTTTCGCCAAGACCAAGTCACTGGGCGCCATGCTCAAATCTTTCGATTTCCCCAATGTGGGCATACTGTTTGACATTCATCATCCGTACCGGTTCTTCGGTGAAGAACCGGCCTATACCATCGACAACTTGGGGCCGTTCATTAAGCATGTGCATATTAAGGATTCCGTGATGGAAGGAAAGAGCGTGCGCTACAAGATGGTGGGCGAAGGCGATTTGCCTGTGGCGAAAACCATCAAGCTGCTGCAAAAGGCAGGCTATGAAGGCCACTACTCACTCGAATGGGTGAAGCGCTGGGATCTCTCGCTGGAAGAGCCCGGCATCGCATTCGCGCAGTTCAAGGAATTCATGGACGCACTATAAATGTTTCAGAAACAAGCGGGAGGCACATACCTCCCGTTTTTTATCTCATGTATTGAAATCAAAGATGGCTAATCGAAAGGAATCTTTTTTATGGCAAAGGTGACAATCGGAAAAACAAAGCTGCATGTGGAACAAAACGGGTTTGGCGCATTGCCTATACAAAGGATATCCTCAGAGGAAGCCGTGTATCTCCTGCAAAAAGCGTATCACGGTGGTATTCGTTACTATGATACCGCACGCGCTTATACCGATAGCGAAGAAAAGCTTGGCAAGTCCTTCTCTGATATGAGGGATAAGGTTATCATTGCCTCGAAGACAATGGCAACAAACACGCAAGATTTCTGGCGAGATTTGGAGACAAGCCTGCGCTTGCTAAACACCGATTATATCGACGTCTATCAGTTTCACAATCCCGCGTTCTGCCCAAAACCGACGGATCAAAGCGGGCTTTTTGACGCCATGCTTCAGGCAAAAAAGCAGGGCAAAATCCGTTATATTGGTTTTTCAAACCATCGTCTCGATGTGGCAAAGGAAGCCGTCGAGTCAGGTCTTTACGATACGCTTCAATTTCCTTTCAGTTATCTGTCCACAGAAAAGGAACTTGAACTGGTTCAATTATGCAAAGAAAAGGAAATCGGTTTTATCGCAATGAAGGCGCTTTCAGGAGGACTGCTTGCCAACTCTGCAGCTGCCTGTGCATGGCTGATCCGTTTTGACAATGTCGTGCCTATTTGGGGTATCCAGCGGGAATGGGAGCTGGATGAATTTCTTTCTTACATATCTGCCCCGCCCGATTTAACAGACAACATGATAGCCTGCATTGAGGCAGATCGCAGGGAACTGCAAGGCAATTTCTGCCGAGGCTGCGGTTACTGCATGCCTTGCCCTCAGGGAATTGTTATTAATATGTGTGCCAGAGCTTCTCTGCTGCTCAGGCGAGCGCCGATTGAAATGCTTTTATCGGATAGCGGCAAGGAAATGATGAAAAAGACGGAAGACTGTGTTGAATGTGGGCAATGCACCGCACTATGTCCCTATGGCCTTAACACGCCTTTGCTGCTGAAACAAAACTATCAGGATTTTCAGGAGGTTTTGGCGGGGAAGTCTCTATGAACATGATCGATCATAGTGGCACAAAAATTGATGCCTATCTAAAAAGACGTGTATATAACCACCTTGGCATCAGCTTCAGTACAATTGCCACAAGGCACCATCTTTTCGTGACATAGCCTTGAGCCTTGCGCCTATTAATCAATTTAACGATTTGATCTGCCGCATTGTCCGCAGATGCCACCCAAAACAGTCCTTCACCTTGGGCCATAGGTGTATCCACAAAGCCGGGCTTAATGTCTGTCACGATGATCTTTTTGCTGATCCGGCTTGTTTTGAGACGAAGGCCCTCCAGATAATTGGATACATAGGCTTTGCTTGCGTTGTACGCGGGACAAATGCCGCTGCCGCGCAATGCCGCCACAGATGATATGGCAACCAAGTGGCCTGCTCCCTGCTTTATGAAATGGTTCATAAGCGTGTCCGCCATACACGTGAAGCCTTTGACATTCACATCGATCGTATCCTCTTCACCGTCCCATTTCAGTTCCGGATTGAGATGGCCTGTACCGGCGCAGATCACGGCAAGGTCGACGCCATCCATCTGAGCGATCAAATCCTCAAGCAGACGGATGGCATCCGCGAACTGAGAAACGTCTATCTGTGCAATAAACGTTTTCACTTTAAGCTCCGTGGCGAGTGCTTCCAGATGATCAACTCTCCTGGCTGCCAGCGCGATCACCTGATATTCCTCAGAAAGTTTTTTTGCAAGCTCTCTTCCAATACCGCTGCTTGCGCCGATTATAACCGCTTTTTTCATGCCCATCTCCCTTCAGTTTTAAACGCCGTCTACTCATAATATTCCGATATATCTAAAGCTATACGGGACAAGGTATAAACTACGAAAAAAGGAGCGCGAACGCTCCTTTAAGTGAACTTTATTATTTTCTGACGCTTTGTGCTGCCTGCGGCTCGTCTTCAGAGCCTTTGAGCGCCACAACAACGCTTCTGAACGGATCCTCTCCCTCGCTGTAGGTGTAAACCTTGTCGAAATCCTGCAGTGTGGAGTGAAGAATACGCCGCTCGTACGGGTTCATAGGCTCGAGCACCACGCGCTTGCCCGACTTTTGCACCTTGTCAGCCAGCCTTGCCGCCAGCCGCCGCAGCGTGTCCTCACGCTTTTTGCGGTAGTCCTCGGTATCCAGCATCACCTTGGTATAATCTTCTTTGCCGTTGTTGACAACAAGACTTGTTAAGTACTGTAAAGCATCCAGCGTTTCTCCGCGCCGTCCGATCAGCATGCCCATGCCGCGCCCCGACATATCGACTTTTAGCATACCTTCTTCGCTGCTCGACTTTAATCGAACGCGGTTGCCCATCTTATCGAACAATCCAAGCAGAAACTTCTCCGCATCGTTAGCAGGCTCCTGCGGTTCGAAATCGGTTTCGGCCTCTTCACGAAACCTGAGGGTCTCACGGTGGTAATCATCCCGTTTATCGCGCCGTGGTCCATCATGACGTTTGTCACGCTGCAGACCATTGTCGCGTCTGTCTCGGTGTTCACGCGGGCTGAAAGAGCGCTCTTCGACCTTCTGTCTCTCTTCCGGCTGGTCCTTCATGTCTTCTTTAATATCGTCTTCCGATTTCTTGGTAAGCCTGACCTTTGCGCTTTTAAAAAGTGAGCCGCCTGTGTCAAGAATCTCGATTTTGACTTCATCTATAGATAAATCCATCTTGATGAGACCGCTAAAAACGGCTTCATCAACTGTTTTGCCCTTGCATTCTATCATATCCATTAGGTTGCCTCCTCAATGACACCCTGCTTGTTCTTTTGATCACGCCGCTTGTAAAACCAGTTCACAACCAGAGACTGCCCCAGTGCATAAATGTTGGCGAACAGCCAGTAGATTGAAAACGCCGTGTTTGCCGTTGCGCATATATAAATTGAGAAAAGCGGGAAGAACCAAAGCATAAACTTGCTGTTGCCTGCCTGTGGCGTATCTCCCATCGTAAGCTTTTGCTGCAGGAAAAGCGTACCTCCCGCGAGTATCGGCAATATCAGCCATCCGTTTGTATAGAGAGGAGCGCCGCTTGCATCCGCCAAATTGTTATATTGAAGAATGCTGGTTGTCAGCGTCTGATAAGCGCTGCCGCTCTGCAGACCCGCGGTCATATTGAAATCCAGCAGGTTTGCATTCGCCATCATATGCAGGGATTGCGGTGTGATATACGACACGTTGGTCTGAACGAATCCGGCAAATTCCGTTGGGCTCTGCATGATTTGTGCAAGAACTGAATCGGGCTGCCAGAAGTTATGCACCCAAAGCCAGCTTGGCAGTTCATATGCTGCTTGTCCCAGATGCTGCGCATTAAGCATGAGTGCCACCGTCTGTTCGGCTGCCAGCACGCGCATCGCGCCAAAGAAAGCAAAGAATATTGGCATCGTAATCAGCATTGGCAAGCAGCCTGCAAGCGGCTTGACGCCTTCTTTATGAAAAAGCTCCTGTTGCTTTTTTTGCAGCTGCTGCGGATTGTTCGCATAGCGCTTTTTCATGGATTCGATCTGCGGTTGTATCTGCGCCATCTTTCTGGCGCTCTTTTTTTGACGCAGGTCTAAAGGCAGTATGAGCAGCCTGACCAGAATCGTCACGACTATAATGGCTACTGAATAATTCTGTACCAGACCGAAAACCCATTTCAAGACAAGCACGAAAAAGTCGGAGATAAAATTATTACTTAGAAATTCCAATCGATTGGTCCTCCATCATCATTTGAACACGCTTTTTAAGGAACAGGATCGTACCCGCCCTTGCAAAATGGATTGCACCGCAGTATGCGCCAAAGGCTAAGTCCTAAGCCTTTAAACGCACCATGCTTTTTGATCGCCTCCACCGCATAATCCGAACAAGTCGGGGTAAAGCGGCATGAACGCCGGGTGTATGGCGATATGGCTCTTTTATAAAACCATATTATGCCAAGTAATACGCGTTTCATTCGTTGTAAAGCCCCGCTTTTTTCAGCAGCTTGCACATGGAGAACAATATCTCCTGATACGTCATTTCCCGGGCCTGCACGCGCGGTGTAAAGATAAGCAGGCAGTTTGGGTTCACATTTTCAAACAATGAAAAAAATGATTCCTTCATTCTGCGCTTTACCAGATTTCGCACCACGCTGTTTCCAACTTTTTTTGATACTGAGAAACCCACTTTCAGATGCGGCGTTTTGGTCGGCACATAGATAAGCACCATCGTCTTGTCAGAAACGGACTTACCTCTTCTGTACACATATCTGAATTCTTTATTGCGCTTTAGCGAATATTCACGCCTCAAATATATTTTCCATCCAAACGGCCGTTATCTTTCCTGAGTTCCGAAAAAAATTGCCGAAACATACTCGGCATCCAGCAATTTTATGCAGAAAGCTCTTTTCTTCCTTTGGTGCGTCTGCGCTTTAACACGTTTCTCCCTGCTTTTGTCTTCATTCTTTGTCTGAAACCGTGAACTTTTTTGCGCTGCCTTTTCTTAGGCTGTAATGTCATCTTCATTTTGGACTCATTCTCCCCTTCATATTCTAAGCCGATACGCGGCCCATATCTCTATAGCAAGACGGATATATTATATTGAAGTCGCATGATAATGTCAACAGCTATGATACAGTGATACAAATTCTGCTTGTTTCTGATTTTTTAGGCAAAACGTCAATCCGTTGGACAGAGCAATATAACCGTTTCCGCCATCAAAGACCCCTGCAATTACAACGCATTGAAGCAGATATCCATATCAATTTGATATATCCTGAATACAACCCGTAAAGGCTCCCCGCATATTGACAAAAAATAACCGATACAATTACAATGTTTTCATTATAATAGGAAGAGATAACATTATGCGTCTTAGCCGCATTGTTTGGGAGAAATGATATGACTAACCACGAATCACCCCATAACTTGAACGAAAAGCAGATCTTTGCCGCCTATTCCACGTCGCGCGACGGGCTTACAGCGAATGAAGCCGCACAAAGGCTCGCTTCTCATGGCGCAAACGTATTAAAGGAAGGAAGCAAAAAGACACTGGCCTCAATCATTATAAGCCAGTTCAAAAATCTTATGATACTCGTGCTGCTGGCCGCCGCGGTGGTCAGCGCATTCCTTGGCGAGGTGCCGGATGCCGTCATCATCTTCGCCGTCATACTTTTGAATGCCGTTATGGGCACCATACAGGAAGCGCGTGCGGAAGCCGCGCTGGATGCGCTAAAAAAGATGGCCGCGCCGGGCGCCAACGTGATACGAGGCGGCGCTACGATATTTGTTAAAGCAACAGATATCGTACCGGGCGATATCGTGCTTTTAGAAGCGGGTGACTATGTGCCTGCGGACATTAGGCTTATCGAAACAGCATCTCTCAAAATCGAGGAAGCGCCGCTCACCGGCGAATCCGTGCCGGTTGAAAAGAACGCCACCGCCGAGCTGGCGGATGACGCACCGCTCGGCGACCGCATCAACATGGCTTATTCGGGCACCAGCGTCACCTACGGACGCGGTACGGGCGTCGTGTGCTTAACGGGAATGGATACCGAGATCGGCAAAATTGCAAGCGCGCTGGGCGCTGCGAAGGAAAGCGAAACACCGCTCCAGCGGCGTCTCAACTCACTGTCTAAAGTATTATCCATTGCGGTATTGGCCGTGGCCGCCGTGGTGTTCGCTGTTGGCTTATTCACAGGACGCACCGCATTTGATATGTTCCTCGTGGCCGTCAGTCTCGCGGTCGCCGCAATTCCTGAAGGGCTTGCCACCGTTGTCACGCTTCAGCTCACAATGGGCGTCCAGAAGATGTCGAGAAACGGCGCGATCGTTCGCAAACTGCCCGCTGTAGAGACGCTGGGCGGCACCAGCGTGATCTGTTCGGATAAAACAGGCACGCTCACACAGAACAAGATGACCGTACAAAAAGCGTACTATAATAATGCTGAATATGAAGCCGGTTCCATTGAAGGATCGGCCGAGCTGGATCTGCTCGACAAAGCGTTTATACTCTGCAATGACACCAAAGAGTCCGAGGGTGAAAAACCATTACTGGGTGACCCCACCGAAACAGCGCTTTATGCGTTCTCCGCCACACGGCAGACACCCGCCGATGTTAAAAAATCGTTGCCTCGTGTGTATGAAATTCCGTTTGATTCGGAGCGCAAGCTCATGAGCACCGTCAACGGTGCAGAATCACCCCTGCTGTTTGTCAAGGGCGCGCCGGACGAACTGCTTGCACGCTGCACACAGATAGCGCAAGACGGCGGCGTTAAGCCCCTGACAAATGAACTGCGCAAACAAGTGCTTGATGTCAATGAACGGTTTGCGCAAAGCGCGCTGCGCGTTCTGGGCGCAGCCTATAAGCCGCTCACAGCCGTGCCGCAATCCGGAGACGGTTTGGAAAACGACCTGATTTTTATCGGACTCGCGGGTATGATCGACCCGCCGCGCGAAGAAGCGAGTGTGGCCGTTGCCGTCTGCAAGCAGGCAGGAATAAAGCCCGTGATGATCACGGGTGACCATAAGATCACCGCCGTGGCCATCGCGCAGCGTCTGGGCATACTGTCCGAAAAGGATAAGGCCGTCACAGGCCGCGAGCTGGATTCTATGGACGACGACGCACTGCAGCGTGATATTGACAGCATCCGCGTATATGCGCGCGTGGCGCCGGAGCATAAGGTGCGCATCGTCAAAGCGTTTCAGGCAAAAAACAACGTCGTGGCGATGACTGGCGACGGCGTAAACGACGCGCCCGCGCTTAAAACCGCCGATATCGGCGTGGGCATGGGTATCACAGGCACTGAGGTGTCCAAGAATGCGTCAGATATGGTGTTGACCGATGATAATTTTGCAACCATCGTGAAGGCCGTCAAGGAAGGCCGCCGTATATACCGAAATATCAAAAAAGCCGTTCAGTTTCTGCTGTCAGCCAATCTGTCTGAGGTGATCACGCTGTTCGTAGGCACATTGCTCGGCGTCACGGTATTAAGTCCTGTCCAGATACTTTGGGTGAACCTTGTCACAGACACATTCCCGGCGCTTGCTATCGGCATGGAGAGTGCACCTGCAGATATCATGCATCGCAAACCGCGCGATGCCAAGCAAAGCTTTTTTGCTGAAGGCATGGCAGCGAACCTTGTGTTCTATGGCGTTGTCATGAGCATTCTCACGCTGGGCGCTTACTTCCTCGGCACCATGCTCTATGGCGACGCGTTAATCGGCGAAACGATGGCGTTTCTGACGCTGGGTCTTGTTCAGCTGTTCCATGTGTTTAACATCCGCTCATCTCAGCGCAGCATCGTCAACAGCTTTTTCACAAACAAGTGGATACACATATCGTTCATAGTTTCAGCGTTTTTACAGACGGCGATTGTTTTAATCGTTCCGCTCAATGCGTTTTTCGATGTCGTTCCGCTCAACGGTACACAGTGGCTCTACACCGCGCTGATTGCCTTCGCGATTATACCGATCAGCGAGATCGTCAAAGCAGGCAAAAGGCTGCTTCGCGAGGGAACCGGAAATGATTGATTATCACATTCATACAAGCTTCTCTGCGGACTGCAATATTCCCATGATGAAAATGGCGAAGGCGGCGCAGAATGCGGGCCTTAAGGAGATTTGCTTCACAGAGCATATTGACCTAAATATGCTGGAGGGGCCGGATTTCACAGTGGATTTTGACGCATATGCCGCCGCACTCGAAGAGACGCGCAGCGCGCTCCCCAGCCTAAAAATACATATGGGTATTGAGGCCGGTCTCGATACCCAGTCATGGAATACGATGCAGGCCATATTGAGTGGTCAGCCTCTGGATTATGTCATCGGTTCTCAGCATGTTGTTTTTGGACAGGATCCGTTTTATGAAGAGGTCTGGAAGCATCATTCCAAGGCGGAAATTTTTGACGAGTATCTGCGTGTCTCTTTGGAATCGGCTTCAAATATCGATGATTACGATGTGATGGGACACATCGGCTATATATCGAAATTCTGTCCTTACGAGGACAAGCTGCTGCGCTATGCCGATTATACCGATGTAATGGACACGCTTCTAAAAAAGCTGATAGAAAAAGGCAAGGGCCTCGAAGTCAACACTAACGGGCTTTACATGACACCCTCTACAATGCCTGAAACGCCCATCATCAAGCGTTTTTTTGATCTGGGCGGACAGATCATCACGGTGGGTTCCGATGCCCATTACGAGGTGGTCGTGGGGCATGCTATAGCAGACACAATAGAAACCCTCAAATCCATCGGATTTCGGTTTATTTGCGTGTTTGAAAAGCATGAGCCCCAGTTTATCGCGCTTAAATAACGCATTACTGTGCGCGTTAGGTTATATGATCTTTGACACAACCTTCATGTATGCTATAATGAGCGCGAAAAGGTGGATCAGTCTGTCATGAAAACGCTACGCGATGTGAAGCTTCAGCCGGCACAAATCATTATCCTTAGTTTTCTCATTCTTATTCTATTGGGATCGATATTGTTGTCTCTTCCCTTCGCCACGCGCAGCGGTAAACCTTTGCGCTATATTGATGCGCTTTTCACTTCAACGTCTGCCGTATGCGTCACCGGTTTGGTTGTTACGGACACGGGAACCACGTTTTCATTGTTCGGCCAGATCGTCATAATACTGATGATACAGGCCGGCGGCCTTGGGGTGATGACCGTCATGTCATTCGCTTTTCTTCTGATAGGTAAGCGCATTACGCTCAGCGAGCGCATGATTATTAAAGAGACATTCAACGAATTTGATCTTTCCGGTCTTGTTAAAATCATACTCAAGGTGCTAAAGGTCACGCTTGCAGCCGAGCTGCTCGGCGCAGTGTTGTTGGCCACACGCTTTATTCCTGTTTTTGGCGTAGATAAAGGCATTTATTTCAGCCTCTTTCACGCCATCTCGGCTTTTTGCAACGCGGGCTATGATATTCTTGGGCCTGTATCCAAGGCTTATTCGAGTTTTACCATGTTTGCAAATGATCCTGTGGTGGTTCTCACGCTGAGCTTTTTGATTATTTCCGGAGGCCTTGGCTTTGTGGTCATCAGCCAGATAATGAGCCCCACGCGCATACGCAAACGCGAAGCACTCTCCCGATATACAAAGCTCGTGCTTTCTATCACCACAATACTCATACTGCTGGGCTTTGTGGCTATCTTTTCTTTTGAGCAGGGCAACCCCAATACACTGGGAAACATGAGCTTTGGCCAAAAGCTGCTAAACGGACTGTTTCAGGCCATCACGCCGCGTACTGCCGGTTTTGCCACAATCGATCAGAATTTCCTGCTCCCCGTAACCAAATTCGTTGTGGTTATACTGATGTTTATCGGCGCTTCCCCCGCCGGCACGGGCGGCGGTATCAAAACGACGACATTTACTATCGTGATGCTGTTCCTGCTGGCAAGCATACGCGGCAAACAAGACGTCACCGCAATGGACAGGCGTGTCGCAACAGAAACGGTACGGCGTGCGTTAACCATCACGCTGCTCGCTTTTATTGTCGTTCTGGTCGCCTGTTTTGCTTTGATGGGCATTGAAGGACAACGGGGCGGTCTGTTTACTTTTGAAAATATTATTTTTGAAGTGGTATCCGCGTTTGGCACAGTGGGTCTCTCCGCGGGACTGACGCCGATGCTGAGCATCGCAAGCCGCTTTATTTTGATTTTTGTCATGTTCGTGGGTCGTGTGGGATTGATGACGCTTGTCGTGGCGCTGGCCGTCCGGTCTCGCAATGGCAAGGACAACATACGATATCCGGAAGAAAGGTTTATGGTAGGATAATATGGCTAAAAAACAGTTTATTGTCATCGGAATGGGGCGTTTCGGACAGAGCGTCGCAAAATGCCTGACGAACCTCGGCAAAGAGGTTCTCGCCGTCGACAGTGACGCTGACCTTATCAATGAGGTGGCTCCTTTCGTGACGCACGCCGTACAAGCAGACGCCACGGATGAAAAGTCCCTGGCTGCGCTCGGCCTTAAGAACTTCGATGTGGCCGTTGTGACAATGGGCGCGAATATGCAGGCCAGCATACTTATCACGATGCTGTGCAAAGAAATGGGTGTCGATTTCGTGCTTGCCAAAGCGCAAAACGAACTTCATGCAAAGGTCTTGCGAAAAACGGGTGCAGACAAGGTGGTTTTCCCTGAGCGCGATATGGGCATGCGTGTGGCGCACAATCTTGCCGATTCGGGCGTGCTTGATTATGTGGAGATAGCAGGAGACCTTCGTATCATGGATATAGCCGTTGTTGACAGCTGGCTCGGCGAGGACCTAAGCGGGCTCAATTTCCGGCAGAAATATGGTGTGAACATCATTGCGATCAAGAAGCATAATCAGGAAATTAACACCTCCCCGCATGGCGCGGATATTCTGGAAAAAGGGGATACACTTATCGTCGCAGGCAATAAAGACAGTATCTCAAAGCTTGAGGTCATTATCCAGTAAATACTATGACAAATAACAACAGCGCGGTATTTTTGTACCGCGCCGCTGCTTTTTGTAAGTAAAACGCATTCTCCCCACTGCTTAATGTGCATCTATTCTGAAAGGGTCTGTACGGAAATCCCGCGTACGGATTCTGGCAGAAAACGGACAACCGGCTCCGCTGCCAGCAAGCGCAAATCGACCCTCGCGCGTTAACTTCTACGCGCATATCCTTGACACTATCTTTCCGCTTCGCCGCCGGCAAGTCACCCGACTCGCCTCATCGGCTTTTTTCAAGTATTCTTAAAAACACACTTTAAACTCCGGCTGCAAGCGGTTCGAATTTTGTTTTACAGCTTTATTTTGTTCGGTAATTGCATATCTTATGAATGTATTATTATGCCAATCTATCTTTGTATATATTCGTTGGTAACATAATTGCAAGATTGTTGTTTTGCAATTTCAATTGTGTGCTCTTTTTACAACCTTTTTGCTCGTATTCTATTTATATTGCAATTATTATTTTGTAATCATGCAAATTTACGTCTATTTGCTATTGATTTTTCAAAAGGCAGATAGTATAATGATACAGCTAACATGGGGAATGGTTAATTCCGTCATTAAATACTGAAAATGATCGAACATTTCTTGCGACTTGTTCCACAGGTCCTGTTGGCGTCTTTATTTTATCGCGGGCGTTTTTAGCATTCGAGAAACGCAACTGAATATCCGAGGGGGAGAATAAATGGTAAAAGAGGGGCAAGTAAGGATACCGTCCGGTTGTGCCATAAGCGGCATATTAAACCGACATGGAAAGCGGTTCTCAGGCGAATCCATTATTAAATCGATAGAGCTGATGCATGACAGAAGCAATGGTCTTGGCGGCGGATTTGCAGGCTATGGAATCTATCCTGAATATGCAGAGCTTTACGCATTGCATTTGTTCTATGACGATATCGCTGCCAAAACGAAGGTAGACGAATTTATTGAGCATCACTTTGAAATAGAAAAAGCAGAAGTGATTCCCACAAGAAAGAGCAAGGAGATTCCTTCGAGCCCTTTGATATGGCGTTACTTTGTTTATCCGCGTAAAAAAAGACTTGATAAGTCCGGTCTTGACGAGCAAGAATATGTCGCCCAATTTGTTTTTAAAATCAACGAAGGTTTTAAAGGCGCTTATGTTTTTTCGTCAGGAAAGAATATGGGCGCTTTTAAAGGTGTGGGCTTCCCTGAAGACATCGGACGATTTTTCAAGCTCGAAACCTACAACGCATATCTTTGGACGTCTCACGGGCGATTCCCGACCAACACACCTGGCTGGTGGGGCGGCGCGCATCCGTTTACATTGCTGAACTGGTCGATTGTGCACAACGGTGAAATATCGTCGTACGATGCCAACAGGCGTTTTGTCGAAATGTTTGGCTATAAATGCACATTGATGACGGATACAGAGGTCATCACTTATTTGTTCGACCTGCTTGTGCGCAAGCATGGCATGTCGCTAAAGGAAGCCGTTAACGTGGTTGCGGCGCCATTCTGGCGTGAAATCGAGCTTTTCAACGATGAAGAGAAGCGCAAATTCGAAGCGATACGCGGCGTTTACGGTTCGGCACTTGTGAACGGGCCTTTCTCCATCATACTTGGTTTTGAGGGCGGTATGCTGGCGCTTAATGACAGAATCAAGCTTAGATCTCTCGTGGCGGCGGAAAAGGACGAAATGCTGTATATCGCAAGTGAAGAAGCGGCCATCCGCATTATTTGTGCAAACCCCGACAGGGTCTGGGCGCCCCGCGGCGGAGAACCAATTATAGGACTGGTGGAGGATAACCTATGAGTTTACAACTTGGCTGGCCGGATTATCTGGTCGAAAGAGATGAAAATAGATGCATACAGTGTGAAGTGTGTGCCAAGCAGTGTGCCAACGAGGTGCATAAGCTGGACCCCGACACAGGCAAAATGGTTGCGGACGAAGCAAAATGCGTCAACTGCCATCGCTGTGTCGCACTTTGCCCCACGCGTGCGCTCAAGATCCACGTGAACGATCTGGAGTTTAAGCCCAACGCAAACTGGACGAGCAACACAATTAAGGAAATATATAAGCAGGCAGCTACTGGCAGCGTGCTGCTAACGGGCATGGGCAACCCCAAGCCGTTCCCGATTTACTGGGACAAGATGCTGATTAACGCTTCACAGGTGACGAACCCGTCTATCGACCCGCTTCGCGAACCCATGGAGACAGGCGTTATCCTGGGCCGCAAGCCCGAAAAGCTCGAGTTTGACAAGGACGGAAAGCTGCTAACAAAAATGCCGCCGCAGGTAAAGCTGTCAGTGCCTGTGATGTTCTCCGCGATGTCGTTCGGTTCCATTTCCCGCAACGCGCACGAGGCGCTTGCGCGCGCGGCGACAGAGCTTGGCATACTCTATAATACAGGCGAGGGCGGCCTTGCGAAGGAATTCTATCAATACGGTGCCAACACCATCGTGCAGGTGGCGTCGGGACGTTTCGGCGTGCATGCCGAATATCTCAACGCGGGTGCGATGCTCGAGATCAAGATCGGTCAGGGCGCAAAACCCGGCATCGGCGGGCATCTACCCGGCGAAAAGGTGGGCGAGCAGGTTTCGATGGCGCGTATGATACCGCAGGGCAGCGACGCGATTTCTCCCGCTCCGCACCACGATATTTATTCAATCGAGGATCTGCGTCAGTTGATTTACTCGCTCAAGGAAGCGACGAATTATACAAAGCCGGTTTCCGTCAAGATTGCGGCGGTACATAACGCTCCCGCTATCGCGTCGGGTATCGCAAGAGCCGGTGCAGATGTGATTGCCATCGACGGTTTCCGTGGCGGTACGGGCGCTGCGCCGCAGCGCGTGCGTGACAACGTGGGTATCCCGATTGAGCTGGCATTGGCCGCGGTGGATCAGCGGCTCAGGGAAGAAAGCATACGGCATCAGGTCTCCCTCGTGGTGGCGGGCAGTGTGCGTAACAGCGCCGACATCGTCAAGGCGATTGCGCTGGGTGCGGACGCGTGCTACATCGGTTCCTCCGCGCTGCTGGCAATCGGCTGCCATATGTGCCAGAACTGCTATACCGGTAAGTGCAACTGGGGTATTGCCACACAGCGCGACGATCTTGTCAAGCGCCTCAATCCGGACATTGCATACGAGCGGCTGGTGAACCTCATCAGCGCATGGAAGCATGAAATCGAAGAAATGCTGGGCGGCATGGGCATTAACGCCATCGAGAGCCTTCGCGGCAACCGGCTGATGCTGCGCGGTGTGGGTCTGAACCAAAAGGAACTTGATGTTCTTGGCATCAAGCATGCCGGAGAATAGACGGGGGTTTAATCAATGAAAAAAGTTTATGCTGACGAAAAATGGTGTCTCGCATGCGGTTTGTGCAAGGTTTATTGCCGCACATCGCATTCCCAGACACTTGATATCATCAAAGCGCACAAGCTCGAAAATCCGCGCCCTGTGGAGCGGCTGCATATCGAGACGGGCAACAAGGTCAACTTTGCGCTTCAGTGCCGACACTGCGACGATCCCAAGTGCGTGCAGGCGTGCATCACGGGCGCGATGCAGAAGGATCCCGAAACGGGTCTCGTGCTCAATGAGACAGAGCGTTGCGTGGGCTGCTGGACGTGTGTGCTCGCGTGTCCGTTCGGCGCGATCGTGCGCGACGAGGGCAAAAAGAAAGTGGCCGCCAAGTGCGACCTGTGCGCGGCTATGGGCGAGCCCGAATGCGTGAAGCACTGCCCGAACAACGCGCTCAAGTATGAAGATAGGGGGGAATCGCTATGAAATATGTGATTATCGGCAATTCCGCCGCCGCCGTCGGCTGCATCGAAGGGCTGCGTAAATGTGATAAAAACGGTTCCATCACAGTGATTTCGGACGAGACGCATCATGTGTACTCGCGTCCGCTGATCTCCTACTATCTTGCGGGCAAGGTGAAGCCGGACAACATGGTTTACCGCAAGAAGGATTTTTACGAGAAGAACAACGTGACCGCGATGTTTGGACGCAAGGCGGTCTCAATTGACCCCAAGGCCAAAAAAGTGGCGCTGGATAACGGCAAAAGCGTGACTTACGACAAGCTGCTCATAGCGA
>JAEWQS010000148.1 GCA_023399095.1 Bacillota bacterium | reverse complement strand
GACATATTCCAAATATATGCTGAACCATTCACGATGCGATAAATGACGACCTCAGTATCAACCCCTGACCGTTCAATGTTACCCCAGAGCCATGGCCGCTCCTGATACAATCTTTTTTCGAGTTCTTCACTTTTCACCACCTCAGCCACTCCGGTGACATGAAGCGTTTCAAAGTTTACAGGATCATCAGCATTGCGGATAAACGCTGCCTCAACCTTTGGGTTCTTCTGTATTTGTCCAGCATGTCTTTTGGCTTTGGCTGTATGAAAATAGAACCCTGTTTCATCTGCGAACCACATCAGCATGCCGCGAACATGCGGCTGATTATCCTCGCTGGTCGCGAGCCAGCTTGAAGGATTTTGATTTGCGAACAACAAAATATTCGCTAACTTATCATCCATTTGATTACCTCCGGATTTCTTTTGATAATCATATGATAATCCAGTCATCAACCTTTACACTTTCAAAATATTCATCGAAATTTTAAATATCCTGTGCTTTATCTGCCTTTAGAATCTGCTGGCGGTAAATCGATGGCGTCATTTTATACTTTTCTAAAAAGCATGTTGAAAAGTAAGACGAGCTTCCAAATCCACAGTTCAACGCAACTTCGGTGATGTTATTGGCATTATTCATCAGCATGCTGCGGGCTTTTTGCAAACGGAGCATGTTTAAAAAATCGATGGGTGTCTCCCCTGTCACTGCCTTAAAAACCTTAGAAAAATGACCAGCCGACAGGTTGACCTGTTGGGCCAAATCTTCAACTGTCATTTTATCCGCAATGCGGCTGTTCATATAGGCAATGGCTTTGTCAATCTCAAAACGATCGTACAAAAGGACTGTTTGTTGTGTTTCAGATGTCAACGAACATGCTACCAGGTGGGTTATGACCGCTGTCAATCCATTCAGAAGCTCTTCATTTCTGGTTTTTGTTTCGCTCGACGCCAGCATGAAACAGCGCAATTGATTGAGCAGTTCCGGATGCGGTGCAAAAATCTCTCCCTTGAAAACCGGGACTTTCTCGATGTACTGCCGTGAGGTATTTTCAAAAAGCTCAGCATCGATGGCAACAGCGATATAGCTTTGGAAGTATTCTTCTTCATCCTCTTGATGAGGAATCATCGGAGACATTGCCGTTAAGCATTTGCCGTCCGCCAAATCATATGAGATATGCTTTCCTTCAACCACGAAATTATTGACCGGCTGAAAATAATAAATAAAGGTATACGCAGGATGTATATGACTTGGCATTATTGCATATTTGCATTGTCCGCTGGATGGGATAAACAAACTGACATTGGGATGAAGAAAACATTCCAAATTATTATTCATTTGTTCCGCTGTTTTTTCGGTGACATTGCCTATCAGTTTTTTGAGTATATCAATAGGGGCCATATCGTTCCTCTGCATTTTTCCCTTATTATACACTCGGCTATATTGATTTGGGAATATTCATGTGATGATAAGAAAAGCCCTAAACTTGTTGACAAAATGCAAATTCAAATTTATACTTTTTAATTAGTTGCTTAGTATATAAGTATATAAGTATATTAGTAATTATTAGAACTGGTTTAGGAGCAGGAGTTAATATGAGCAAAAAAAATACTGACATTTCAATATTTCTTACTAGCGAAGGCAAGATCAAACAAATCCCTGTACCCAACAGGACCAAAATACCGGTCTTGAATTACCTGGCAGGCAAGTTTGAAACGGGCCGTGACTACAGTGAAAAGGAAGTCAATAGAATCATTGATGAATGGCATACTTTTAATGATTATTTCATTATACGGAGGCTTCTCATCGACTATAACTTGCTAAACAGGACACCGAACGGAACAAGATACTGGGTTGTCGAAGAAAATACGAAAGAGAGAAACGGATGCCCTATGCCACAAAAATAGGCCCGATGACCGCTATTGCAGACAAAAATATCACATTTCATTGATAAGCTAAGGATAAAGAAAGGCCGCAGCCCAGCTGGGGTTGAGTTTCCTTGCGTATAATATCAAGCGGACGATCAATATTGTGGAAGCACAGGCACTAATCGCAGCAGTGCGGGCGTAAGCGCGGCGCAGAAATATTTTTTAATTGTTTGAAAAGCCATGAAAAGGGGCGAAAAACGCCGAAAAGCCCGAGGAAAAAACCACCGGACTTTTCGGATAAATTGTGGCGGAGAAGGTGGGATTCGAACCCACGTGCCGGTTCCCCGACAAACGCATTTCGAGTGCGCCCCGTTATGACCTCTTCGATACTTCTCCACATATCAGGCCGTCCATCATGACCAGCCGTTCGAATGTCCATTATAAATGATTTACCCGCGTATTTCAAGTCCAAAAAACTCCATGGGTTTTACTCCATTGCAGGGCGCCATACATACAGCCGCCACCGACAACGCTAACCGTCGGCAGTCCGCGCGACGGTCCATTATCTGCGCCGAAGGAGCTTTCCGAACTTGCTATGCATCGCCTACCCCGGCGTCCGTTTTGTATATAAACCACACAAAAAGCCTCCTGTCATTGCACGGCAGGAGGCCTTCTGCTTATTATTGAGGAGTTATTTTGGAAGCACAGATTTATTCGGCACTTCCTTAGAAATACACGCGTTCTTTGAGTTCGGGGCAAACAAACACCTTAACCAGATTCTGTTGCTCTCTGATTTCTTTAAGCGCCGTTTCCAGCTCGCTAAGCGGCACAGCCATCGAGAACATCGGTTTGGGATCGATGATGCCGTATTTGAGCAGCGTAATGGCTTCGCCCCAGTTGTTGCCGATACCCGCGCACGATCCGCTGACCTTCTTTTCGCCCAAAACAAATTCGTACGGCTCCAGTGCCGCCGTTCTGCCCTGAGGGGCAATACCAAACGCTTCGACTTTGCCGCCGCGGCGCAGCATCTTGAACGCCTGCTCGTATGTCGCTGGAGACCCGACGGCCTCGATCACAAAATCGACACCGACGCCGCCGGTTAATCTCTTGACTTCGGCGACAGGGTCATCAATTTCATGGATATTGATCGTGATATCCGCACCCATTTTCTTTGCCGTTTCCAGGCGCTTTGCGTCGTCACCGATCACAATGACAGGCGCACAGGCTCTGGCCTTGGCCAGTGAAGCATGCAATATGCCCAGCCCGCAGCCGATCACCGCAACGGATGAGCCGATGGGCGCGTCCATACGCTGAGCCGCGTGAATGACGGCTGTTAGCGGCTCTACAAATGCCGCCGTATAATCATCCATCTCATCGGGCAGATGGTAGCAGTTCTTCCAAGGCGCTTTGACATATTCCGCAAAACCGCCGTCTGTATGTATGCCAAGCTGTGTGAACGTTTCGCAAAGCAGGCCATCGCCTCTCCGGCAAAAATAGCAAGTATCACATGTCAGACAGATATCCACCGCCACGCGGTCGCCCACCTTCAAGCCTTTGGCGTTTTTGCCCACTTTTGCGATCTCGCCCCAGAATTCATGTCCCGTGATCATCGGGAGCTTATCCGCAGCGTAGTTGCCCGTATAGATGCTCCAGTCGGACCCGCATATACCGCAAACCTTCACTTTAACCAACACTTCGTCATCATCGATCGAAGGTACGGGAATCTCTGTATATTCCATCTGGTAAGGCGCTTTCACAACTTGAGCTTTCATCATTTCAGCCATAATTTTTTGCCTCCTTATCTATTCTCTCGGATTGTTGAATATCTTGTCACGTCTGCCTTCATAGGGCGCTTTGATAATCAGCGGCTTCAAGAAGGGGGCCACTTTCTCCACACCGTCGCCAACACTCATCGTGACGTCTTCGTGCTCATAGCTCAGCACATAGTCATAGCCGACCATCGCGAGCTCTGTGACCACCTTTTTCCACGGCACGCTGCCCCAGCCGGGTATGCGGAACCTGAAAGCGCGATCCAGACGCTGCCAGTCTCCTTGCATCAGTATGCCGCCGCGTTGTATGTTGTGTTCGACGATCTCGCCGTCTTTGGCATGCACATGGAATATGCGCTCGCCCAGCTCGTCGATAAAGTTCTCCACCTTGAGGCCAAGGTAAATGAGGTTGGCCGGATCCAGGTTGAAGCCAAAGCTTTCATGTCCGCCCAGCAGCTCAACCGCACGTTTTGCCGTGTGGATGTCATAAACCATGTTGTTGGGATGCGGCTCAACGGCAAACTTCACGCCATATTCCTTGAACTTATCCATAATGGGTGTGAAGACTTCCACGAACTCGCGCTCCATCTTCTCCCAGCCGTCCGCAGACGGGAACGGAAAGTAACGGCCCCAGTTGGTCACACCTGTGAAGCCGTTGACCACAGGCACTTCCAACGCGTTGGCAGCCTGCGCCGTTTTGAGCAGGTTCTCAATGCCGTACTTCACCTTGTCTTCTTTTGTTCCGGGGCAAAGCTTGTCCGTGTCTTCCGTGTGCGGCCCCAAAATCAGCAGCGAATCCGCATGGTTAGAAAGACCGGAAATCTCAACGCCATAGCCCTTAAGCATTTTTCTAAGCTCGCTGGCGCGTCCGGGCTTAACGATCTCGTCGCAGTTTAATTGATCGCAGCCGCTGTAAGCGGGGATTTCCATCATCTCGTAGCCATGCTCAACCATGATCTTGGCGACTTCTTCCAGCGAAAGATGCGCGTAGTTCGCCGCAAAAAAACCTAATTTCATAAACTCATCTCCTTTTTTTATTATGTATGCATTGTCCGAAGAGGTCCAAACTCTTTTCTTGTCTTTACGAGCACATCCGTGTAGTGCTTATTATATGTACAGCAGCCGATTTCTTTCTGTCTGATTAAAAGCTCCAGACAGTTGTCGCAAATCGTGCACCATTTAATCTCCTTTTCACGGCCTTCACGCAGCTTTAATGGCAGATAAGGGTCCGCGAAGGACTGACGTCCAAGAGCAAGCATATCCACTTTGCCTTCTTCGATGAATTTTGAGCCATAGAAGAACATGGAGTTCTTCTCCTGCTCCGTTGCCAGACAGCCGTTTTTTCCGTTTCTGAACACCGAGTAATTTGAGCCAATGATCGCCGCGCTTTTCGCCGCGCTTTTGAACTCTTTGGCCCATGTGGGATGCAGGTATGCAAAATACGGGGCGTGCCTGTCTGCCTGAGTGACCGCCACTGTGATGGACGGACTGCCGCCGGACTGCACAAAATACTGAGCGCCTCGTTCTTCCAGCCCGCGGACAAGATCCAGCGGTTCGGTCAAATCGATGATCGGAGAATCCGGGCCTTCCGTACCGAATCCGCCCGGGAAGCCTTCCCACGCGGATATCTTGGAACCGATCAGGAAGTTCGGATCGTTGATTTCTTTATTGATTCTTTCATATAGATCAAATGCGAATTGTCTTCTGTTCTCCCACGCACCGCCGTATTTCCATTTGCGGTCGTTGTAGGGGCGCAGAATCTGCGAACCCAAATACCCGTGACAGAGTTTTAAATCAATACCATCGGCGCCCGCGTCGTGAGCAATGCGCGCCGCCAACACAAACTGATCCATGATTCTGTCCACTTCTTCTTCTGTCAGCACATCGCCGCCAAAGCCGGGAAGCGGCTTGACCGTGACTCTGCGGGAGAATCCGGGATTGCTGAGCTCACCGGAATGTGTGAGCTGGAAAACGAACAGTGTATCGGGATTCAGCTTTTTTAAATCCCTCACAAATTTCTCAATGTGTTTGGCGTTCTTTGGCATAATTGCAAGCTGATTTAAACGGCTTCTGCTTTCGTCGGTCACGGTGATGGCTTCCAGCGTCACCATACCAGCTTCACCCTTGAATAGGTTGGCATAGCGCTCAATCGTGAGCTGCGACGGATTACCGTTGTCATCCGCATCGGTACATTCCATAGCCTGAATAAAAAATCTGTTCTTACTGACCCTGTTGCCTATTTTGATTGGGCTGAGCAGCACATCTCTGTAACGTTCCATTTAGCATTCCTTCTTTCTTGAGTCGTTCATACCCGCACCGAGTTTATAGCGGCTGGTGGTATGAGTATTGATTGTTTATGCATGAATTCATGCGTTTCATGGTGTTGAAGACATATAAAAAGGCATAAAGTCTTTTAATCACCTTCATGCCTTTTATCATAATTTAATTTTTTGAACGTGTCAATTACTTTTTATCTATGACCTGACAGCTTCATTGAGCCTGCTTGCCGCCTCACCAAGAGCTTCCTTGGCGGTCTTCCTTTTCTCAAGCGCCGCGTGCACCGCGTCCGCAATAATATTTTCGAGCACCGCTTCAGAAACACCCTCGCCTTTTGAATTTTTGGGCATGCTTCGCCTTTTTGTGCATGCAAACGCGTGCGAAAGCGTTCGGTACCAGGGATACAGCTTGTAGAGCTCGCTGCTTTCAAATATGGAACGGTAAGGGATAATGCGACCGAGCATAGCATTGGGCATCATAAGCGATTCGCTTGCTGTCCACTTTGCAAACTCAAATGCTTCCCTTTTGTGCTGGGAATGTGGATTGACAGCCACCGACCATCCGCCAAGCACGCTGACTCTTCCGGGAAGCAGCGCACAGCCCACCTTGCCCACCACAGAAGATATGCTTCTGTCCTCCAGCACCGTGGCGTGATCTGAAAACATCGCCATAAGTGCGGCATCACCGCGCGAGAACCTTTCCACCTGTTCATCCCACCACTCAGAAGGTGATTCCGGGCTGGCATAGTTAAAGCCTTCTACATAACCATTGAGTGCTTTGATACACTGTTCACTGTCTATCACAGGTTTCCCTTTTTCAAAGATACTGCCTCCCGCCGCCCACGCCCTAGGGAGATACTCACACACAGCGCCCGACGAACGTCTTGCACCTAAGGTCGTACCATAGAGCGTTTCTGAGTCAGGATTGTACTTGCGCGTAAAGAATTTTGCCACGCGGTTATACTCATCCCATGTCGTGGGCACGCGCAGCTCTTCACGGTTCATTTCAAAATAGAGCCGCTTGTATTTCAGCTGTTCAAACAAATCCTTGCGATAGAACATCAACTGAACCGTGAAGCTGAACGGCAACGCAATCAGGGAATCTTGAAAAAGGCAATGCTCGCGAAGCACATCATCCGAAAACATCTCGGCCAGAGATTGGCGGTCGGGATAATATTCGGACAGATCCTGCATGTATCCGCCGAGAGAGAGTTCCTTCATCCACGCAAGGTCAAATGAAAATATATCGTAATCCCCGCCCGGTATGCCGCGCTGAATTTCTTGTAACAGATCACTGTAAGGTACCTGATTCAGTTCAATATCGATGCCCGTGCTGCGGTTAAAGTCGGCAATCAGCGACCGTATCGTATGACTGGCCGGAGAATCCTGCGTCAGAATACGAATTTTTCTGCTGACCCCGATATCGTAGCATCTCGCCGCCGCAAAGCCTGTGCTCATCTCGCAAGGCACAGATATGCTTCTTCCACCCCGCAGATCTTCCGTCCGGATGATCTCATCAAGCATATCGAAGGCTCTTCGCGCCATCTGTGTATACGGCAGCAGCAATATATTGTCCTTCTCGCCTTTCGCCTTTGTCCAGTCCTGTGCATCCAGTGTGATGACGACGGGTTTTGCGGTCTGCGTTTTGGCTGCGACAGCAAGCGCGCATTCCACACCCTCGCTGAGCGTCCGATCTGTTGTATAGATGACCTGCGGAGGCGCATCGAGCTCCATCAGCCGGATGGCGGCACGCATTGCGCTTTCCTTGTTGCTGTTCACCGTTTCGATATAGTTTGTCTCAATATTGTGCTTTATTTTTCGCATGGCGCTGAAATACGCATCCACACATTCCGTTTCAAAAGAATATTCCTGAGGTCCTGCCACAATCGCGATACGGTTATATCCATCATCAACTTGCTTTTGTATGTTTTCCGCAATGGCCGCACGTACATCCATGCTCACATTGTTCATTTTATAGCCGGACACTTTCCGGTGCATAAAGACGATGGGCAGCCCACCGTCATTCAAACGCGAAAAAAACGCCTTGTTGTTTGGCTGGCATGTCAGCAGTATCACGCCGTCCGCCCCCATCATCTGTGCCCGTTCCAGCAGTTCGCATTCGCGGCCAGGGATGTCTGAGCACACGCGCAAATAGGCAGCATATCCTTTTTCCGACGCACGCCTGTCAATTTCCTCGAACAGCTTGGCATACGCTGTGTTCAATATATCGGGCAGTATCACTTCAATGCGCCCCGTGCGGTTCGTTTTCAAGTTCCTTGCCATTACATTTGGCTTATAGCCAAGTTCGGCCATCGCTTGCTCTACACGCCTGATCTTCTCGCTGCTGACCGATTTTGATCCGTTCAATACATTGGAAACCGTGCCGTGGGACACCTTCGCGAGCTTTGCAACATCCTTCATGGTTGCCATTTGTTACACCCCTATCTATTGGAATTGTTGATTATAATTGATTTTTATTGATTAATACCATCATACCAATGCCAAAATATTTCAGCAAGCTTTTCTTTTGTATGTGATAAAAAAATGTTGCAATTTGTCCGCAATGCATTTATCATTACATTTGGAACGTTTCAATTTATCAGGGAGGTTTTCAAATGACAGCAAAGGATGCCGCAAGGCTTATTGATATCAGTGCCGTGAGAACCCATCATTGTCTAAAAGACATCAAGCAAGTTGTCAAGGTCGCCAAAGCTTATCGCTTTATCAACGTGCATTCACTGCCCGCGTGGACGAAAACAGTCAGTGACATGCTCAAAGACGACTCAGATATCCGTGTGGGCGCACCGGTTGGTTTTCCCGGCGGCGGACATACCACCAAGGTCAAGATGCTCGAAGCCCAGCAGCTTATCGAAGACGGCGTTGAGGAAATGGATATCGTGATGAATGTGGGGAAGTTCAAAAACGGCGAGCTTCAATACGTAGCAGACGAATTAAAGCAGATCATCGCAATAGCGCCTGATCATGTGCTCACAAAAGTTATCATTGAGCTAAATTGCATTGATGACAGCGAGCTTCAAGATATCTGCAGCCTTGTGATAGACAGCGGCGCCGACTTCCTTAAAACAGGTACAGGTTGGGTTCCCGGCGACGCCAACGTGGCACGCATTGCAAAAATCAAAGAATACACACGCGGTAAAATTCAGATTAAAGCCGCAGGCGGTATACGGACACGCGACGAATTTGACGCACTTTTAGCACTCGGCGTAGAGCGGTTCGGCATCAACACGGCCTCGGCATTGGCTATCGTAGAGAGCTTCAAATAGGAGAACAGCATGCACAATACGGAGATGATCATCGCTTATGACTTGGGCACAGGCGGCATAAAAGCATCACTTTTTGATCTGAGCGGCCACTCTTGCGGCGACACGTTCAGCCAGTACGACGTGGTCTATACGGGAAGTGATTTTCACGAACAGTCGCCCGACGTCTGGTTCGAGGGCATTTGCAGCACCACAAAGCTGCTGCTCGCAAAGAGCGGAACCGATCCCAAAAGCATTGTGGCGCTTTCGATATCCGGACACTCGCTGGGTGTGGTGCCGGTGGATAAGAACGGAAGACTGCTGCGCAGCATGACGCCCATTTGGAGCGATACACGCGCTAAGCAGCAGATAAAAGCGTTCTTTGAAAAAATTCCGTATCGTGACTGGTATCTGAAAACAGGCAACGGTTTCCCTGCCGAATGCTATTCAATATTCAAAATCATGTGGTACCGCGACAATGAGCCGGCACTTTATCAAAACGCCCATATGATACTTGGCTCTAAGGACTATTGCAATTTGCGCCTGACCGGCAAGATGTGCACAGATCATTCTTACGCATCGGGCAGCGGTGTGTACGATCTTAAGAAACGATGCTACGACGAGGAATACATCAAAGCGTCCGGCGTTCGCCGCGAGCTGCTTCCTGAGCTTATGCATTCTCACGACGTGGTCGGCAGCTTAACAAGCGAAGCCGCCGCTCAGCTTGGCTTAACGACGGATGTGAAAGTGGTCGCCGGCGGCGTGGATAATTCATGCATGGCGCTGGGCGCAAGAGGCATCGAAAACGGGCGGGCCTACATTTCACTCGGATCGTCCTCCTGGATCGCGGTGATCAGCGATACACCGCTTGTGGATGAACAGAAAAAACCGTTTGTGTTTGCGCACGTCATCGATGGCATGTACGCATCGGCCACGAGCATATTCTCAGCCGGTTCCAGCTTCCGCTGGGTTCGTGACACGTTTTTCCCCGATCTCATGCGCAAAGAACGGCATGGCGAAATTGCCGACGCCTATATCGCAATGAATGAGCTTGCAGCACTTTCCCCTATCGGCGCAAACAATCTGCAGTTTAACCCGAGCCTGGCTGGCGGCGCCATGATCGAACAAAGCTCAAATATTGTGGGCGCTTACGTGGGTTTGCAGCTCTCGCACACCAGAAACGATATCGTGCGCGCCTCGCTTGAGGGCATTACATACAACCTATGGTATGCCATGATGGTGCTTCAAAGCTGCGGCGTGTCCATCGATGAACTTCTGATGGTGGGCGGCGGCGCAAAAAGCCCGTTCTGGCGGCAAATGTTTGCGGACATCTTCGGAATGAACATGGTAAAAACCTGCGTCGATCAGAACGCGGCTTCGCTCGGCGCGGCAGCGCTTGCGGCCTATGGCCTTGGCTACTGGACAGACTATGCACCCATCGACAAAGCACATGAGCTTCGCAGTATTGAAAAACCGGACAAAGCCAATACAGATCAATACCGCCGTCATTATGAGCTTTCACGTCATATTGCGGGCTGGCTTTGCGAGACGGGCGACATAATTTCAAAAGGAAGGCAGCGCCAATGACAATTCATCAAATCGATCACATTGCCATCAATACGGTCGATATCGACGAATCTGTAACGTTTTACTCCGAGGTTTTGGGCTTTGAAGAGATCAAGCGCGTGCCCAACGGAGATAATACGCTGGTCTATATGAAAATTAACGAAGCCAGCACAATAGAGCTTTTTGACCATGAGAAGAAAATCGATTACACCGAACATCCGGAGCACGCATCGGGAACAGCCCATATCGCATTAAGTGTGACTGATATCCATGCATGGAATGAGCATCTTAAAAAACACAACGTCGTTTTTACATTGCCCTTGTGCGCGCTTGAGCATCTGGGTAAAAACATCCTTCTGTTTAAAGATCCCAACGGCGTGGTCATCGAGCTCAGCGAAGATCTTTAGTTTCATATTCTAAAGCTACCTTAAACGTTCGCGTTTAAATCTTAAGAGAGGAACGAGAAAAGAGCAATGTCAAAATTAGTAGAGATGAAAAAAATCTCAAAAAGCTTTTACGCTATCGAAGTGCTGTCAAAAGTGGATTTTTTCATTGACCGCGGTGAGGTTGTTGCTCTTTGCGGTGAAAACGGCGCAGGAAAATCGACGTTAATGAAGATTTTAGCGGCGGTTTATAAGCATGATGAAGGCGATATATATCTTGACGGGGAACATCTGCCTTCGCATCTTATGACGCTGGATTTACAGCACAGAGGCGTTTCCATGATTCATCAGGAGCTGAACCTTATGGAGCAACTGACAGTGGCGCAGAACATCTTCTTAACCCGTGAGCCGCTGAAGAAAAACGGCTTGATTAACCACAAGAAAATGAACGAGGACGCAAAGAAGCTCCTTGAGTCTTTGGGGCAAAGCATCAGCCCCACGGCACTGGTCTGCAGCTTAAAAACGGCACAGAAGCAAATGGTCGAGATCGCAAAAGCCATCTCCTTCAATGTTAAGGTCATGATCATGGATGAACCGACAGCGATGCTGACATCAAAGGAAACAGATATCCTTTTTGATCTTATCCGGCGGCTGTCCAAAGACGGAATTGGGATTATCTATATCTCCCATCGTCTCAAGGAAATCAAAGAAATTTGCGACAGAGTCACGATACTGCGCGACGGCACCTTCGTGATAACCAAAAAAGTATCGGAAGTCTCAGAGCAGGAAATCGCCAACTACATGGTTGGCCGTGAGGTCGGCGTATCCCGGGCCACCAGCTTCACGGGCGATGAAAACGATATTGTTCTGGAAGTGAAAAATGTATGCGACTGTCTGTTTAGAGATGTGAGTTTTAAGGTGGCGCGCGGCGAGATAATCGGCTTCTCCGGCCTTGTGGGTTCGGGACGAAGCGAGCTCATGGAATATATCTTCGGAATTCGCAAGGTGAAAAGCGGTGAAGTTTATCTCAACGGCAAACCGGTAACGAATAAACTGCCCGCCGACGCGATCAAAAGAGGTATCGGATTTGTGACTGAAGATCGCCAAAAGACCGGCGTTGTGATAAAGAGAAGCATACGGGAAAATATCAATCTCATTTATCAGGTTAAAAACAAGGGCTTTTTCATCAATGCTCTCAAGCAAAAACGCAACTCTAGCGACATGATCGAAAAGCTCAGCATCAAATGCGCGTCTCAGGAGCAGCTCGTGAGCAATCTCTCAGGAGGCAACCAGCAAAAGATCGTGATTGCCAAATGGCTGCTTGTCGGCTCCGAGATACTCATACTTGATGAACCCACTCGCGGCATTGACGTTGGTGCACGCGAAGAAATCTATCAGATCATCAACGAACTCGCGGCTTCCGGCAAAACAATCATCGTCGTGTCTTCCGATTTAACTGAGGTGTTAAGCATCTGTCAGCGCGTGATCGTGATGCACGAAGGCACGATAAAGGGTGAACTCACCAAGGAAGACCGAACGGAAGAGATGATCATGTCTTACGCGACGAATGCGTCTTAATATGCAAAGGGGAATATTATGAATAGCGCAGTAAAAGAAAAAACCAATTTTAATGATTTGTCAAAGAGGCTCTGGTCGAAATACAGCATCGTGGTTGTGTTCATCGTGCTTTTCGCGCTATGCGCGATCGCTACAGGGGGCAAATTCTCAGAGTGGAATAACGTCACGACGATACTGAGAAACGCGTCCACAGTCGGCATTATCGCTCTGGGCATGACATTTGTTATCATCTCGGGCGGCATCGATCTCTCCAGCGGCCCTGTGATGGCCACAGCCGGCACCGTGCTGGTGTTTATGCAGGGCAGCGGTCAGTTTCCGCTTATTGTGTCGATACTGGCTTGCATCGTGGTGGCGGCTCTGTTTGGCTTGCTTAACGGCGTGATTACCACAAAAATTAAAGTGCCGCCGTTCATCGTGACATTGGCGACAGGTATTATAGCGCGATCTATCACGATGTACATATGCAAAGGTGCCACAGTGACGGGCGACAATACCGATAAGTTTTTTAAGTCTTTCGGCAACGGCTCGATCATTTCCATACCGACGCCTTTTATTATCATGATTGTGGTGGCTGTGATCCTCACAATACTGCTGACCAAAACGAAGTACGGCACTTTCGTAAGCGCGGTGGGCTGCAACGAAGAAGCAGCCAAATACTCCGGCATAAAGGTGGACAGAACAAAAATCTGGACGT
>JAEWQS010000113.1 GCA_023399095.1 Bacillota bacterium | reverse complement strand
GGTGCCGCTGACTCCCGGCTGAATCATGCCGTACATTCGGGCAATGGCCATGTCCCTGTCTTCAATAATAGGGAACGGTATCTCTATGCCTGTGTTACGGTATATGTTGATAATCCAAGCGATATGTGAAGAATTTGAGTCGATTGAGAGACCAAGCAACTCCGCATTTCTGTCCTTAAAATCCTGATAGCGTTGCGCAAATGCAATGAATTCCGTCGTACATACAGGCGTAAAATCTCCCGGATGACTAAACAGAATCACCCATCTGCCGCGATAATCGGATATGCTTTTCACGCCATTCGTCGTCATGGCAGTAAATTCGGGTGCCGGATCACCCAATCCGGGCGGCGCGATTGTCACCGTCGCATCCACCACAGGAGCCGGCACTGGTTGCATCGGTACATTTCTTCTTTGATAACAGCTCATGTCTTTGACACTCACCTTTCAACTTTATTCTCTTTACTATATTCAAGGCGATTGTCTGGTGTGCGGCGGGCTGAATCTAAGAATCTAATCTTGTGCCCTCACAGGCCGCGGTAAGCAGATTCGCTTTTATTTCATTCTCTAATTGCAATATTGTTATTTATTGTTATATTATACTTGCAATAGGAGTTTTTCGCTTTTTCTGTTTGCTAATAAGCGAGATTAAATGTTACCAATATTTCACATTATGGTAAGGAGACTTGTAAAAAACATATGTGTCAAAAGAAATGTGTCATTATAAGTTTAGTCTTTGCATTATTAATAACCGGTTATGGCTGCAGTTCTTTTACGTCAGATTGGCAGATTCAAGACGTCAGTCATATTATCCAAAGCGGAGAAGAGGCGAATACCGACACACATGATGGTTTCTATTTTGAGCTGCTCAATTACCACGAGCAGTGTCTCTACATGAAAAATGGATTCACGCTATCAAAATGGATGTATGAAAACGATGCGTATTCGTGTGAACAAACCATACCGGTGAGTCAACTCTTCCCACAGGAATACCAAAACATCGACCAGACGATTGAATTTATCAAAAATTATGAGATATTCACGGTAAGCTGTGACGGTCGGTTTATCTGTATCTTTGATGCCAGGGACCCCAGTGCATTTTATCTTTGGGACACAGAGAATGAAACCTTGTATAATGTGAAACCACTATCGCCAATCAGAAAAATACAATGGGCGGATGATGAATCACTGTTATACATACTTACAGGAGAAAGCAAACTCTATTGCTTAGACCCTGTGTCAAGGAATGTGACTGCAACATCAATTAAATCCATCATTCCGGATGTGAGTGAACAGAATATTCATTTATTGAAGGATGGGGTGATTTATTATGATGGATTGCAAGTTCTGTTTGCTAATGGCGAATCATCGGATCAGGTTATTGTCGATAATGTGATCGAATTCTTTGGTGTTTATAAGAACACCTTGGTAATAAAGCGAATTGATAACAAAGTTGAGGCTGGCTTCATTGAAGATAAATGGAGCTCGTTTTTCTCCGAACGAATAAATTACTGCTCTCTTGTAAACGGGCAATATTTATAGCTTCACAAAACAGAAAATCACGAAGAGGTGATGTTGCTTGATCTGATGTCCGGGAATATAGCTTCATTCAAGACATTCGGATATGGGTATGACGTGTTTCCAAAGACCAATGCAATTATGCTTTTTGATAGCAACGGAATGCCATACGTTCAAAAGCCAGATCCAGATTCTGTTGCCATACCACTTCAATTTGGATATGCAGAACCTTTTTCAAACAAAACAGCTCTGATATCGATACTGAGACACGAAGTTGATGACAAAATGAGTTTGCAGCTTTTCTCGTTAGAGGATCATGAGTGGCTGATGTTTAATATCAATAGTTGAACAGATAAACTCATTTACTGCAATAATCGGATATGCTTATATATGTACGCATTTATCGCCATTCAAAAAGGACTCCGCTAAGAGTCCTTTTGTGCCTTGTATTATGCGATTACCAGCTGCCGCCTGCGCCGCCGCCGCCAAAGCCGCCGCCCGAGAAACCGCCGCCGCCAAAACCGCCGCCACCCGAGAAGCCGCCGCCGCTTCCGCCCTGCGGAGTCGGCTTTGAAACCATTGTCGACTGGAACTGAGACATGTTGTGTGTCATCATGCTTGCAAACAGCAGCGTGTTGAACATCGGCGAACCGTAGTAGCCTCTGTACCAGTTCGGCGGCTCCACGCCGATGCCTTCAAAGTTCTTCGCCCATTTATCCGTCACGCCAAGCACATAGGCATAAGGCAGCACGTTATAGAAATACGATGGATTCTGTTCCACCAGCACGCGTATTCTGTCCTTCTCGGCTTTGTCGATAAACTCCTTGAATCCGATCAGCTTCGCAAGCCATTCGTCGCCCTGCTTTGTACGCTTCCTCATGATAATGGTGAGCAGAAGCATGATGAGCGTGGCTCCAGCTGTCGCCAGAATAACACCCCAGGCTCTGATATCAAACACCGCCGGCATAATAGCGATATAACCCAGCAGTACCAAGCCAAGAACAATGACGGATACAATCAACTGGGCGTTGCGGCTGCTCTTTTTCGTCGAGCGCCACTTTTCCGCCACACGCGCCAGCATGAACACAGGGAAGCTGATAAGCGTACTGACCATAATCGCCACAACAAATGCGGAAATAAACTCATACGACTCACTGTAGACAAAGCGGAACAGCGCAAGTCCAATGGGAAGCATGGTGGCAATGCCCATGAAGGCACGCGCGCGTTTGGACGCTTTCGTGTATATCTGGCGATCGGGCGAGCTCTCAAAATAGCCGCTGACACCCGTTTTGGTGCTGGACATCGTGGTGTAAAAGCTGTACTTCAGGCTGGATAGCGCCACAGCGTCGCCCTTGGCAAACAGCTTGTTAAACATTGCCTTCTCAAAGGCTTTGGCATTGGTGAGGTCTTTGAGCTTCACAAGCTCGAATTCCTTCTTCTCCTTCTCGTCGATCCTCAAATACCCTTTGTCCGCCCAGTAAAGTATCAGCGACACCACATCCTTGTCATCCACACAGCCGTCGATCACATATCCGGCCTCCGCCGATGTCATACCGTCCGGCGCGTAGAACTCCACTGTGGGGAAAAGCTTATTGTCGCGCCCAAAAGCGATCCATAGTATGAGCGCCAGCAGCACAAGCAGTCCGCTAATGATATAGAGCGCATAATCCCAAGGCTGCAGCACCGTCTCGTTCACGAAATAATCGTCGGGAAACTCCATGCGTATCGTCATGACATCGCCGCCCGTCATGGGGCGCAGCGCATGGCCTTTTAACATGCTGCCGTCCTTTTCCCATTCGACTCCCGTATTATCGGAGCTACCATATGCCCCCATCGTCACATTCACAAGCGATTCATCGAAATCCTTGGGCAATTCTATGATAAAGCTCGCGTTTTGTATGGTGTCCCCGTACGCGCAATTGATGATATTCCTGTAAAACTCATCGAACTCTTTGTAGCCGTTATCTCCCATATCCAATTTGTACGAGATAATATACTCCTGCTTTCCGGACACATACGTATCTTTGTCACCGATTTTAGCGGTCAAATAGTCTCCATCACGCGAGAGGTCGAACGGCGTTCCGTATACATTAAAATCGGAAATATGCTGATTATAATTCCTTGATACCCACTCGTCGTCGATGTAATACCAGCCCTCACCGCGAACCTGCAGATAGTAATAGAAGCCATGCCTCTCCTGCGTAAAATCCAGCGTGAGCCGTTCCACCACATCCAGCACGTTGTTTTCCGACACTTTGATATGCACATCATAATCGGTGATGTCATAGCCTTCATCCGCCAAAGCCACACCAGGTATGCAGAGCATCAGCGCCACCAGCAGCGCCAATAACAGTTTTTTCATGAGCCCTCCTTATTCCAAAACACGGAAACGGGCGCAAGCCCTTTGGCCGCGCCCGAATGTATTGTTCAATTAAAACTGAACCTTGACGTTCTCTCTTTCCTGCTCGTTACCCACCTCAAAGAGAGGTTTCTTATCAAAGTGGAACAGCCCCGCGATGATAGAGCTCGGGAACATCTCTCTCTTGGTGTTATACGTCTTCACAACCGCGTTGTAGTACTTTCTCGAGTTCGCGATCTCTTCTTCCATACGCCGCAGTTCACCCTGCAGCTCTAAAAAGTTCGTGTTGGCCTTGAGATCGGGATAGGCCTCGGCGAGCGCGAACAGGCTTTTCAAAACACCCTGCAGTTCGTTTTCGCCTTCAATGCGCCCTTCCATCGTGGTCGCAGAGGCAGCAGCATTGCGCGCCGCAATCACGCGCTCCAGCGTATCTTTCTCGTGGCTTGCATAGCCCTTCACCGTTTCCACGAGATTGGGGATCAAATCATATCTCTTTTTGAGATAAACATCCATTGTCGAGAAGGCTTCTTCGATGCTGTTTTTGAGCTTCACAAAGCCGTTGTACGACGCGATGATCCATATGATGAGGATTAACAGAATTCCGCCGATAATCGCAATTACCATAGTTCTTACTCCTTACTCCACATATTTTATATATCTTAATACTGACAATATCACACCTTTATCAGAGAATCAAACATCCATCTGTAAAAGCTTCTTCGCCGCTCCCGAAACCACACGCTGCCGAAGCACCACAGCCAATATCACTGCCACAACGGCCACATAAATGATGGCAACGATCTCAGAGAACCCGGCGACAGCAACAGGCACAATGATGACTGCCGCAAACAGCACACCCAAAAGCATGTGAAGCATGACATTCATATTCTGCTTAATTGCCTGCTGTTCATTCATCCATGAGAGCTTAGGACGGGCCGCATCGATAATCAGTCCTGCGAAGGAGCTGGCGACCGTGGTCACAATACCCAACACAAAAGCGATCACAGCGGTTATGATGCCCGTACCCAAAAACACAGCCACCACGGACAGGAACAGTATGCCGACACCCGAAAGCAATATGCCCGACATCGCTTTGGCGGTGAGCTGCTTGCTCATGCTTACCGGAATGTACTTCGTAAAATACAGTGTTTTGCCCTCTCTTGATATCGCGGTGCTTGTGATCGCGTTCGCTGAGGAAATGAATGCGCCAAATCCCACGAGTATCGCAATCAGCAAGCCACTGTTCATCGTTTCTATATAAGGCTTTAGTGTTTCGAGCTGTCCCCCGCCGATGAGCATGACAATAATCAGCACCGGCCATAAGAAATTCATCAGCACGCAGTTCAAAAACGCAATGGGCGAACGCACAAGCAAGCGCAGTTCTTTCATCACATACGCTCTGGCCACAGGTGTGCTCGCGGTGCTCTTGTCAAGCTCTTGTGATGAGAGGCTTTTTCTTTTTGCTGCCGCTTCGGTGACCCCTGCAAGACCTTTAAAGTACAGCAGCTGCCCGAATCCTAAGAACAACGCCACCGCCGCTGCCGCGCAGACCACAAACAACAGTAGGTTCCAAAGCCCTGCCAATGAAGCGCTGCTAATCAGCGCATTGGCCGCAAAACCGATACCGGGGAAGATGCGGCTGAGCAGCACTGTCAGCGACGACTGCCCTGTCGTAAGCGCAAGAATCTGATCGGCGCTCAAATCGTTGACAGACGTTTGAATAGCGATATTAAACCCGATCGCGAGCCCCAGCGCTAAGATGCCTCCCACAAAGTTAAATACCTGTTTGTTCTTCCCGAAGCGCGTAAAACGCATCACGAGCATCACAATAATGGCCGCCATCACAAGAGCGATAATGGGCAGCAACGCAAACAGCACCGTTGAATAGAGGATGTAGAAAATATCCGCTCCGCTCTTTATACCATATGCCACCAGCATCGGGAGCAGAATAAAAGCTTCAAATATATACTCGTAAACAATAAGCGTAGTCAGCTTTGCGCCGAGTATCTCGTACGGCCTCAGCGGAAGCCCCAGCATGATCTGCACATCGTTCGCGTGATACATGACCGACACCACATAGAAGATGCCGAAAAAGAATATGACCATGGATGTGGCACCAAACGCAAGCGGCAGTATCGCCTCCGCCGAGCCCATCGTGCTTAGCAGATCGTACAGCCCGAATGTCATAAACATAACGGAAAACGCGAAGCTGCCAAAAGCGAACAACAACAGCAGCACAAGCCACACACGGCTTTTTTTCTTTTTATCGTCTGAAGAACCGCCGCCCTTCAGCATTATTTTTGTTAAGACCCATATTTTATGCATTCTGCGTCATCTCCAAAAACATTTTTTCCAGCGATGAGTCGCTGCTCTTCTTCATTGTCTGAATATCGCCCGAGAAAAGAATATGACCCGAGCCAACCACGGCCACTTTGTCGCATACTTTTTCAGCCACCTCCAGCACATGCGTCGAGAAAAACACGGTGTTGCCCTTGTTGGCATGCTCGCGCATCATTGCTTTTAATTCAAACGCTGATTTGGGATCGAGCCCTGTCATGGGCTCATCGAGTATCCACACCTTAGGCTGATGCAGCAGCGCTCCCATAATCACGATCTTCTGGCGCATACCGTGTGAATAGCTCTGAATCTTGTCACCAAGCGCACTGGTCATTTCAAAGCGTTTTGCCATATCATCGATGATTCTCTTTCGGTCGTCAGAGGACACGCCGTAAATATCCGCCATAAAGGCCAAATACTCAATACCTTTGAGACCTAAAAATACATTCGGGTCGTCGGGAACAAAACCGATATTCATCTTTGCACCAAGTGCATCGTTTTTGGTGTCGTGTCCGTCCACGCGAATCGTGCCGCTGTCCGGCTGTATGATGCCCGTAATCAGCTTGATCGTCGTTGTTTTACCTGCACCGTTTGGCCCTAAGAAGCCGTATATACACCCGGAATCCACGGTCAGCGATATGCCGTCTACGGCCTTTACTCTTCCACCGTACGTTTTCGACACATTGATGATTTCAATCATATAATACCTCCAATTTCCTTTTCCTGAAAAATTATATCACCAGCATATAACATCGTAAAGAATGAAGCAACCCGTTCCTAGCTCTTTTACGTTTCGTTCAATGACGACGTTATCGCTTAGTTTTGCGCTTATTGTATACCTTCCACCAAGGAGAAGGTCAATACCTATAGCCCCAAAAAACAAAAAAACCGCTGCCGTCCGTTTAAAAGGAATAAGACGGACCTTGCTAAGCGGTTATACAGCTCCATTTTCATCATCGTCTTATATCGATGCCCACCTCGATGGTGTTTTTGCCGTGCTCCTTGGCAAGATACATCGACGCATCTGCCTGAGCGATGAGCTGTTCGAGGCTCTGTCCCCTTTGCATCTGCGCGATGCCAAAGCTACAGGATATAGCGAGCCTCGCGGAAAACTCAAAGCTTGTAATCGCATCTTTGATTTCCATAGCAAGCTTGTACGCATTGTCGACACTCATGCACGGAAGCAGCAATATAAACTCATCGCCGCCCCAACGCACACACACGTCCTTTTTACGTAGCTTTGCGCGCAGAATTTGTGCCGTCTCATAAAGCACGGTATCTCCTACGAGATGGCCATGGCTGTCGTTGATTTTTTTCAAGTTGTCCACGTCCAACAACGCAAGGCACAATGGCTGGTTGTCTTTCTCACAATAGGCGAGCCATTTATTCGCCTCATCTTCCAGCTTAACCCGGTTTCCGATCTTGGTTAACGGGTCGGTAGAATAGATGCGCTCAAGCTCGTTTTTGGCCACGAACTCCCGGTATTGGTACCTCATAAATGATAAAGAATATGCAGCGCCGACCGCAATTTCAAAAGCGAGATAAACGATCCCCGCGTAGAAATGGTTGTTTGTCAGATTGGAAACGCTTAACCTTGCCAGCAAAAGAAACCCTGCGGCCGCCATGGCTGATATTCCCACAGAAACGAGCCAGATATTCGGTACAATAAAGGTGACCAGTATGATCGCCATCACACCCAGCATTTGAATTAAAAAATCCGCCTCAGGGTATAAGCGGAACACAAAAAGGAAAATAACCACGGCAACGATTTCAAAAACCGATGTGATGATTGATAAAGACAAAAACGTTTTTAATCTGGCAACCCAGAATAACGAACTCAGCACGACGACGGAAAAAACTGCGCGAACCACAATAATCGGCCAAACCGATTGGCCGTTTAGATTGGCCAAATCGGGAATCAGCAGAAGCAGATTAAAGGCAGAAACAAAAACCGCAAATATTCTAAATATCGGCAACGAGGCCGCCATCCGGTGGTCTCCGAAAGCACCTTTCGCCTTTGTTTTAAATAGTGATGCCATTTTCAATTCCTTAATTGTTAATGCGAATACATATCACCGTTATGTAATATTGTCAGTCCTTTATCCTGTTTTTTATTGCTCCGACTGGACAAACATTTTCATGCTATTCAACTGATATGTTTGTCCGTCTCCGCGATAGTATGCCGTCTGCCACATAAAGGCCGTGCGCCGCTGCGTGCGAAAGCGAGCGCGTGAACCCAGCGCCATCACCGACAGCATAAATATCCTTGCAGCCGACCAGCTCAAATTCTTTGGATGCGGGCCGCGCAGAATAGTATTTACACTCAATGCCGTAAAGCAGCGTGTCGTGGTTGGCTGTGCCGGGCGCGATGCTGTCAAGCGCATGCAGCGTTTCGATGATGTTGTCCAGCTGTCGCTTTGGCATACAAAGGCTTAAGTCTCCGGGTACCACATCCAATGTGGGCACCGTGGTAGAGGCTCGTAAGCGTGCGGCATCACTGCGCCGCCCCGCTTCTAAGTCACCCAAGCGCTGCACAAGCACGCTGCCCCCGCTGATCAGATTTCCGAGAGACGCCACATACCGCGCGTATTCAATCGGGTCCTTGAACGGCTGGGTAAACTTCATGGTGCTCAGCAGCGCAAAGTTGGAGTTGGCTGTTTTTCTGTCTTCTCCCTTGTAGGAGTGGCCGTTCACCGTGAGCACGCCGTCCGTGTTCTCCATCACCACATTGCCGCGCTCGTTAAAGCAGAACATGCGTGTCACATCGCCGTAGCTCTTGCTTCTGTACCATATCTTTGGCTCGTATATTTTTTTAGAAAAATGCTCCCAGACAATCGCCGGCAGTTCCACGCGCACACCGATGTCCACTTGATTATTGGTCATCTCAATGCTGTTTTTGCGGCACCACTGCGCGAACGAGCGGCTGCCCACGCGTCCCACAGCAAAAAGAATCACATCCGCAGAGAATTCACCGTCTGCGGTATAAAGCATATGCGTCTCTTTGTCCACGTCCAGCACTTCGGTGCGCGTAAGAATTTCCACACGCGTCGTCACATCCGCAATCATATGCTTCATCGTCTCATAATTCGCATCGGTGCCAAGGTGCTTGAGCTCCGCTTGCTGCATGTGCAGATCGTGCTTGAGGCAAAGCTTTTTCAGCTCATTGTCCGGCATGTACCTGTCTGTGGAAGCGCCGTAGCCCACGAGCAGCTTGTCCGCCTGCTCGATATAATCGATCACTGTGGCGGGGCTTAAGTAATCCGTGAGCCAGCCGCCGTATTCGGTGGATATCACATATTTACCGTCGCTGAATGCGCCTGCGCCCGCCATGCCTTCCATGATGGCGCAATGCGGGCAATAAAGGCAGTTGCTGAGCTTGCGCGTAATCATCGGGCAGCGTCTTGCGTCCAGCGAGGCGCCTTTTTCAACCAGAACGACATGTAAAGACGGGTCAGTAACCGACAGCCGGTGCGCAGCCATAAGCCCGCTGATACCGCCGCCGATAATTGCCACGTCGTATTTAACTCTTTTGCTCTTCATATTAGCCCCTTTTAAAGCTGATTGTGAGATAACTGTCCGCATGGTATTATACATGAGTCCAGCATAAATAACAAGTTTTTGCAATCAACCGGATAAGGCTTGTCCCACAGGGGCTGTATTTGATAACAGCCTTGTTACCAGTCCTTCGAAAGACGCGAAATTGAAACTTCATAGGCGACGCGCGTGATCTTCTCGCCGCTTTCCAGCACCTTTTCATACTGACGCGATTGAACGCGCCCAAACACCGATATTTTGTCGCCCACCTCAAACCCTGACGCGAAACGAGCGTTTCTCCCCCACACGATGCAGGGGATGTAATCCGATTTGTTGTACGCACGGTTTGCCGCCACCAGTATATCCGTGATCTCCCGGCCAAAAGGCGTCACGCGGAAAACAGGCGGCTTGCAGACAAAGCCTTTGAGCTCAATTTCATTGATCGAGGTGGTACATTCCCCGATTTCACGTGCAAACACGGTGAGATAAAGGCGCACCCTGCCGTCCACCAGTTTGTTATACGAGCGCAGCTGTCCTCTGACCGTGACGGATTCCCCGTCACAAAGCGGATGCTTCGCAAGCAGCCGCTCCGAAACGGTAATCGGCAGGATGTCTGTCTTATCGCTGAGTCTTTCGCATTCCAGATAAAATGTGTAAAACGCCTCTCCGTATATCTTATGCGACAGCTCGAGACTTTTCAAACGCCCGGCGATGCTGACGCTGTTTGTCGTATCCTGCATGTTTCATCCTCGAATCGATTTTTTAATCTTCAAAGTACCTCTGAGTGCCGGTTGCATCCACAATGTAGTCGCCGTCCAGCAACAAATCCGACACAGTCACGATCTTGAAGCCCTGTTCCCGCAGGCCCAGTATGATGGCGCTGAGTGCGTCGGGCGTGGCAGCCATGTTGTTCTGAAACATGATGATATCGCCGTTTTTGACCTCCGCGAGTACACCGTCCGCAATTTTCTGCGCATCAAAGCCCTTCCAGTCTTTGGAATCAAGACTCCATTTCACGGGTACATAGCCCTGGCTCTCCAGCGCAGTGATACTGGCTGAATCAAAAGCGCCGTACGGCATACGGATGTTGCGCGTATCGTATCCCGTTTTGTCGAATATCAGCTGCGCGGCATCTTTCGCGTCCGAAAGCATCTCATCGGCAGTCATGTCGGTATACCGCATATGGTTCATGGAGTGGCTCGCAATTTCATGGCCAGCCTGCGCAATCGCGTCCACCGCTTCGGGATGCTCGCTTGCCCAAAGCCCCATGACGAAAAAAGTGCTGTACACGCTTTCATTGTTGAGCGTTTCAAGAATTTCATCTGTGTAATCCTCGTCGCCAAACGCCGTGTCGATTGTGAGAGCAACTGCCTTTTCTTCAGCAGCCACTCGGCAGATGGGCATCGTTTCCGACATCGACGCTGCGGGCGCGGCATCATTGATGGCGACCTGCGTGTAGACGATGGCGCCGACGACCAGCAGCACGAAAACAGCCGCGCGTATAATGGTACTTTTTTTAACGACGAATATGTGCATAGTAACACCGCCTTAAAGTTACGAAATAGATTTATTAAATAGTATTGTGACGCAGGCGCAATTATGCCTTTCAAAGGTAAATTCGACCGAGGTCAAGCTCTTTTTATAGAGACGTTCTGATTTAATAGCTATGACAGAAAACTATGAAATCGCGCATGGATTAATGTTTGCTTCGTCACACGGGGGTGATATATAATGAATGAAAATGAATAAAGGGAGGGCAAATGAACACACATACGATACGCGCACAAAAGAGCATTGCGCTCATCGCACATGATAACCGCAAACAGGATCTCATCGATTGGGTCGAGAAAAACGAGTATGTCTTAAAGCGCCACTTTCTGTGCGGCACAGGCACCACAGCCAAAAAGGTTTCTGAACAGACTGGTCTGCCCGTAAAGGCCTATCGCAGCGGCCCCTTGGGCGGCGATCAGAAAATCGGCTCTCTCATCGCCGATCTGGCTGTGGATTTTCTGATTTTCTTCTGGGATCCACTCACCACACAGCCGCATGACCCGGATGTGAAAGCGCTGCTTCGCATCGCTGTGCTGTATAACATCCCTGTGGCGATGAACCAAGCCACTGCGGATTTCCTGCTTTCATCCACACTTATGGACAAAGACTATGTACGCCCGCTGATCGACTATACGGGCCGGATCGAAAGCTAACGAATATTGCAATTCTATGTAAACAGGCAAATACCTGTCAGGTGGACAGCGGAAATTGCAGCCATCAGATAAATAATCGCCTTTGATATTGCAGATGTAAAAGCATTGTGTTTTTGATGCCGAAAGCCGAAGTGAATGACTGCGTGTATGATTAAAAACGCATCCAGAATATAAAATAAAATTAGTTTTGCCGGTGACATCAGCAGAAACAGCGCTGTCGCATACAAGGGTACATGTGCCAACAGGAATATGCGGCAGGCTTTTTCATCTTCCATATCCTTTAATACGATAAACATTCGCCACTCTCGATTTCGAACCGCATCCATCTCATGTACGAACAACAAAGACATATTAACAATAAACAAAACCATCCAAATGTTTTCCATATTGATACCTCACCTTAAACCACTATTGGCCATTTAACTCTGCGAACTACTCTCCGCGCTGCCCCAGGCGGCTGCGATATTCTTGCTCCTC
>JAEWQS010000157.1 GCA_023399095.1 Bacillota bacterium | reverse complement strand
GCACGGACGATGCAGAGCATTGCCAATCGCTTTGGCAACCCTTGCAAGGCATTCATCTCCGGCCTGATGGCCTTGATTATCATTAAGCTCCTTGAAATGGTCGATATCCAGCATGACAAAAGCCATGAATTCTTGCTCTCTAATAGCACGACGCCATTCCCGGTTACAGACATCGTTGAAAAAACGGCGATTGGGCAAACCCGTGAGCTCGTCCAGATAGGATAGCTGCTCAAGCTTTTGATTGAGCGCTCTGATTTTATCAAGCGCTGCGGACGCATCGCGCAGCTCCGCAAGCTCCGTCACGTCGCTGAAAAGCACCGTCACACCGATAGGCTGGGTCACATCGTCAACTTGTACTTTGAGAAAAGAGGTTGTCATAAACAGTGATTTTTGATGTGCTCCTGTGTAATACGAACAGATTTTATGATGACTCAAAGAAGCGTCATAAACCGCATCGAGTATAATTTGAATAAAGCCGTCATTTTCTTGATAGTTGAAAAAAACATCAGACAGCTTTCTGTTCAACACCTGTTCTCGATTAAGTTCGAGAATGCTTGCCGCAGCCGGGTTAACCGTTGTAATGATCCCTGTGTTGTCGATTGTGAGGACACCGTCGTGCATGTTCTCAACAATGTGCTGGAATACAAGCGAACTGTGGATGATTCTTTGAGCGAGCATAGAGCCTCCCATGTTGCAATATAATATGTATTAACAGTCAGCACATAGAAAGACGCTTAATCAACGAAGCGCTCCACGTGAAAGTTCACATGGCCTGTTTCTTTTTGATGCTGATATAATTCATTATACGTATCTGCCAGCGATATGCAACAACTGCCTGTCTGGCCACACTCTTCACAAATCCATTTATATGCCGCATGAACTCTTTGACCGCCGCTTGCGCCTTCAAGCTCTTCATCTGATAACGGCAATAAAGCGTTCGAATCCAGCCTAATTACTTCACCATTTATATTGATTTTTTTCATTTTAACCTTTCATCACTATTTAATAATAAGGCGATTCGTCTTGGCGTTTCCAGCTCTTCTTGTTAACACTTACAGTCTGACATCTCGCGTTTCGGTATCGCTGACGTTGGCAAAGTAACCTTTGGCGCAGGAAAAACCATAATGATGCACCCGCTGAAAGTTCGCTTCATCAAACTGCACGTCTTCGCTGTTGATAATTAAATTCAGGCATCTGCCGAAATTGTTACAGCAGTGATTGTAATCATATTTCTTTTGACAGGTGTCGATGATGGTAATGCCCCATAATCCGCCCGACACATCCTCCAATTCCTTCTCGCTGAGTTCATTTGCCGTATCAGCTTGCCTTTTGGACGATAGAATATCTTCCTCATTATTAAACATGATTGTCTCCTCTCTTATAATATTGGCGGCTCGGTTTGTATTGGCCTGGGAAGCCGGCTTAAATATAATCCTCGTACGAAACATCACTGAAACAGCCCTTGGCACAGCTTCCTTTATAATGATAAATCGTTTGCGGTATGGTTTCTTCTTTTTTATCAAAAACCCTGCTGAAATTTTTGCAGCTGCCCCATGGCGTATCGACACATCTTTGGTAGACGAAACGGCGCTGGCAAAGGTCAATAATGGTTGGCAGCTCGAAACCTCCCGATACGCCTTCCAGCTCGTTATCATTCAGGGCTGTTTTTCCGCGGGTCTGATTTGGTTCTAAGTTAGCGTTGCTATTGCGACCTTCATTCATATTGCATATTCCTTTCCTGTGTTTTACCTTAGCGGCAGGTTCAGTCCGTCATAAGATTGGGGTCGGAATCAAAATACTGACACTCTTTTCTTAATAGGCTGCCACAACCCTGTTGTCTGTGAAAATGATTTAAAAAATCCTTTTCGGCCGCACCCTTGATCCCCCACCAGCTTTTGAAGCTGCATGAATCGCAGACCAAACGGCAATAGGTCTTGCCGCCTGTGCCTGCTCCGCCGCATGCATCCTCCAGATCATCATCTGTCAGCTGCTGGATTGTGTTTTCGTCGATTTCAAACTCTTTTTTACCGATCTTGAGCTTTTTCATCGTATCGTCCTCTCCAAAATATTATTCTAAAGCTGGCTTACTGTTCGTGGTCAAGTCTTTGCCGTTTGACAAGCTCCGCAAAGTAACCATCTTTGGCGATAAGCTCATCATAGCTTCCGTCCTCTTTGATATTGCCGCCTTCCAGTACGATGATCCGGTCGCAGTGGCGGATGGTAGAAAGCCGGTGAGCGATGACGATTCTTGTGCAATGAAGGGCATCCAGCGCTTCTGATACATGCTTTTGCGTGATGTTGTCAAGCGCCGAGGTGGCTTCGTCGAATAGCAGAATGCGCGGCTTTGATACGATCGCGCGGGCAATCATGAGACGCTGGCGCTGGCCGCCGGATATGCCGCCGCTGCCCTCTGAAATCATGGTGTGCATGCCCATGGGCATCGCGCGGATATCGTCCGCGATGCCCGCCAGCTCAGCAGCCTGCCACGCATCATCAACTGATAGCCACGGCGCGCTCACCACGATATTGGAAAAGATATCACCGGAAAAAAGCTGACCGCTTTGCATCACTGAGCCGATCTTCTGCCGCAGAGATCGTAGATCAAGCCGCGCAATGTCTTGCCCGTCGAAATAAATGGCGCCCCGCTGCGGCGTTTCAAAGCCGAGCAGCAGACGCATAAGCGTCGATTTTCCGCAGCCGGTCTTTCCGACGATGGCGACGTACTGCCCCGAGCGGATTTTCAGGCTGATATCATTTAGCACAAAAGGCATATCTTCGTTGTAACGGAATGAGACATTGTTGATTTCAATATTCCCCGAGAGTCTGGACACGATCCGCTTGTTGTCGCCGACCTCAGGAACCTCTTTTAATATTGGCTCGACCATTTCCATAAGCGGCTTTATGTTGGCAAAGGTCGTCGTGATGCCCGCCAAGGCCATGATCGCGCCGCTGACCATGCCGTAGGCAGCATTGAAAGCCATGTAGTCGGCGATGGATATCGCGGAGACGGCGGCGCTGTAATAAATGATGATTGTGCCCGCGAGAGACACAAGACCCGTGATAACAGACTGGTGCTTAATAAACGGGGGAGGGTTGTAGGCAAGCTCAGCGCTTTGCTTATAGACCTCCGCCCATTTCGTAAATACGCGGCGCTCCGCACCGGACAGCTTAATTTTCTGAATGCCAGAAAAGCAGCCAAACGTAAGGCCGTTAAGCTTTGCGCCGAGCTTCATGCTCCGACGGTTCAGTCGAATCTGTATCAGTCCCGATACCGCAGTGACTGCAAGCTGTATGAGCACAATTAACAGCGCAGGCACGACGAGCGACGGAGCAAAGCTTAGCATCTGGAAGATATATATGAAAGAAAAAAGTGCGGTAAGCCCTGTGGAAAGCATGACGCTTGATAGCATATGGCAAAGCTGGTTGACCGCGCTCAAGCGGGAACTGAGTTCACCGGCGTTAAACTCCCTAAAAAAAACAGCGGGGAGCGACAGCAGACGGCTCATGGCTGCTGCCTGCACGGGAATGTTAAGCTTTGTCTGTATTCGCGTCATCAACAATGTCTTTACGATGCCAACCAGCAGAGAGGATACCGAAACGCCGAGCAGCAGCACAGCCACGGGCAGCAGCAGGCCTGTGTCTCCGGACGGTATAACCTGGTCGAAAAGCAGCTTGGTCACGTAAGGAGAGAACAGCCCGAGCAGGCTCACACCAAGGCTTGCAAGGACAACCATCAGCAGGTCGGCTCTGGAAAGCGTTGTGACCATATACTTGATAAGGTCTTTTAAGCTCAGCTTTTTTAGGGGCAGCGGCCGATAAAAGCAGAATGCTTCCTCTTTAAACAGCTTCGCGGTTTTGCCGGAAAGCTTGATGGTCTTGCCCGTATCGTAATCGTAAAATGTGTATCCGTTAAACCCCACGGGAATCAGAGCGACAACGTTGCCGCTTTTTGTCTGTCCGAGCATGGGGCCGATGGCACTACGCCACCAATTGCCTTCCAACTTGACGACTCTGCGCATAATACCGGCGGGGCGCAGCAGGTATTCGAGCTGGTCATTCATATCCTCAATGTCTTCAGGCAGCTCTATGGGCTTGACGCGATAATACCTTAGTATCTCTTCTATTGCGTTTTTTGTTCTGAGCCTGTCTGAATTAAGCGCGTCGGATATGACCGATTTGCCCATCACAACAGAAGAAAGCTGTGCAAAGGCTTGACGAAAGCCTTCCTCATCATTCTGAATTCTATTTTTGATTTGTTCATCGAACCAACCGCTCGTGCTGCTCTCCTATTCCGTGGCGACAAGCTGGGTATAAAGCCCACCGGCTTTAAATAATTCTTCGTGCCTGCCGCGTTCAATGACCTTGCCCTTGTCCATGACGATGATCTCGTCGCAGTCGCGGATGGTGGACAGCCGGTGTGCGACAATGATGCAGGTGATGCCTCTGTCCTTGATGGCGTTGGTCACCTCAAATTCGGTTTTGGCATCCAGCGCAGAGGTCGCCTCGTCAAGAATAATGAGCCTTGGGTCCTGCGCAAGCACCCTCGCGATCTCAATTCTTTGCCGCTGACCGCCCGAAAAGTTTTTGCCGCCTTCCAGCACCATACCGTTGTAGCCGACTTCGCGCTGAACGATCTCCGCGTGCAGTTGGGCATCGCGCGCGGCCATTATCATTTCAAAGTCTTCGATGGACTTGTCCCACATTTTGATGTTGCTGGAAATGGTATCTTCAAACAGTATGATATCCTGATCGACAACCGCGACGGAGCCGGTAAAGACCTCTCGGCAAATGCTGCTTTGCGGTTCTCCGTTAAACGCGATTTCGCCGTTCCACGGCTGGTATAAACCCGATATTAATTTGGACAGCGTGGATTTTCCGCAGCCTGACGGGCCGACGAAAGCGATTCGCTGTCCCGGCTGCACAGTCAGGTTAAAATTTTCGATAAGCGGCTCTGCCAGCTTGGAATAGCCAAAGGTCACATCCCTCATGGTCAGAGCGCCGGTTAATTTACTGTATTCGCGCTCATTGTCCTCTTTTTGGGGCGTATACTCGACGTCGGGCTTGTAGTTCATGACATCCTCCACTCTTTCCATGGACGTGCGCATTTCCTGCACGCTTTGACCGACGCTGATAAGCGAGCTGGCGGGAGCCAGAAATGACGACATGAAGCCTTGGAAGGCCAGCAGCATACCCACTGTAAACCTGTCGTTCATGATCAGCATGATACCCAGCAAAAGCACCGCGATGTTGGCGATTTGCTGCAGAACGCCGGGTACAGCGCCGAGGTAGTGGTTAAGATGCTCGGATTCGACCGAAGAGGTGTTCATCGAGGCTTGAAAGCCCGCCCAGCGTTCGAAGAAGCCGTTTTCCGAGCCGGATGCCTTGATTGTCTCGATCATCTGTATGCCGCTCATCGTGGTGGCCGAGAGCTTACCGCTGTCACGCATATGGCCACGGGTTAAATTGATCCGCTTTTGGGAGATGATGCGGGCAACCCACATGTTCGCAAAGGTGGCGGCAAGCCCGACAATCGTCAGCATCAGGCTGTATTTTATCATTACGACCAGATAGAACACGAGCATCGCCGTGTTCAGCAGCACCGGCGCCAGCTGTGTGATAAGCGTTTCGGCGATTCCTTCGTTAGAGCTTTGCCGCTCCGCGATATCTCCGGCCATACGCTGAGAGAAGAACTCCATCGGAAGACGCAGCACATGCCAGAAAAAAGACGTATTTGCCACTATGGCCAGCTTGCCCCTGATCTTGAGCATGTACACAGTGTTAATGACTGATACAACCAGTTGGAAAAGCAGCAGCCCCACCATGCCGAAAATGAAGGGATAAAGCCAATCGGGATTTTGTCCGGTTAATATCCTGTCCATGAAAACGCGGGAAAACACAGGGCTAACGATGCCCGCTACGGCAGTCAGAATACCTGTGAGTATCACAAATAAAAACGGAATCAGCGCGCCTTTCAGCCGGCTTCTTGCAAATCCGAGCATGCTTTTTGGCTTGCCGCCCGGTACAAAGCTGTCCGTTTTGGAAAAAACCAGTGCAATGCCCGTAAACGACTTGTCGAATTCCTCCATTGACACTTCGACCGTACCGCGGGCAGGGTCATTCAGCACCGCACGGTTTTTCTTAAATCCGTTCAGCACGACAAAATGGTTGAAATTCCAGTGTATGATTACCGGAAATGCGGCTTGCCGGATGTTTTCGACTTCGAGGCGGTATCCCGCAGCCTGCATGCCGTAGGCGCGCGCGGCGCGCAGAATGTTTTTTGCGCTGCTGCCATCGCGGGAAACGCCGCAGTCGCTTCTGACCCGCTCCAGCGGCACCCATTTACCGTGGTAGGCCAGAATCATGGCAAGGCACGCGGCGCCGCATTCTAAATTTTCCATCTGCATAATAACAGGAACTTTGGCGATATTCGGCATAATGTCTCCTACTTCAGAAGAAAATCGATTGGCCGCACAGATTCCGTGACGATGCTGACATCAAGCAGCGTTAAATCAGCGAGGTCTGCATTATCAAGCGCCACAATAACCTTGACCGCAAAGTCTCCGCCGGAGAGCGTTTCAACGAGATAATCGCTTTTGAGCTCGGAAGCGATTTCTACTGTGGACATTGGCAGTTCTTCAACGCCTGAAACCTGCCCTGCCAGTTCGTTGCCGCCGCTTTCAGTCACGAAAACTGTTTGTCCCACATCAATCTTTTCCGCGTCTTCTATTTCGACATAGCACCAGACATTGCCGCCTGAGGCCACCCCTTGCGTCTGTATGGTGGTGGGCAGGCTGCCGATAAAGCCCCAAACGCTGACGGCTGCGATCAATATAAACAAAGCGGCGAGTACCAGCCATACGCTGGGGTTTGACACCTTAATATAGTCGTTGAGTTGATCCGGTGAGGATATGCTGTCCAGGCTGGCTTTTCTAAATAGCGATTTGCTCATGTGTTTATCTCCCGAATATGAAACTTGTTAAAGCGCCTTGACGCGGGGCTCCATTCAAAGATGTACAGCTTTTGTTTTGGATTTTCTTTCTATCCAGTGGCAATGGAGCGTTTTCCCGTCGGGTTTGCCCGTTTTATCGCCGCATCAGCAAGGCTGCTTTGGGTTAAGATACTTAAGCACCAGTATGGAAATATCGTCCGATTGTGTGGCGCCATCCGCGAATCGGCGCGTTTCGTCGAGTATGTGGCAAACGGCATCCTTCGCTGTTTGCCCATTAAAGCTTTGCAGAATATCCACCAGACGATCGTCCTTTAACAGCTCCCCTTTGGGATTCATCGCCTCGGTTACGCCGTCTGTATACAAAATGAGGCGGTCCTTGACATCGATTGTGATTCTCGCGCAGGTGTAACGGGCATTTTCCATCGCGCCCAGAGCCAAACCCGGCAGCTTCGGGAAAGCTTCAACGTCGCCGCTTGCCTTGAGCACATAGGGGAGGTTGTGACCGCCGTTGCTGTAAACCACTTCGCCGCTGGAAATCGTTAATATGCATAGGCACATGGTTACGAACATCCCCGAATCGTTGTCCTTGCACAGTTCGTTGTTGACCTGATAAAGCACTTGATCGGGGCTTAAGCGGATGTCTGCTTTGGCCTTTATCAGCGTTTTGGTGACAGCCATAAACAACGAGGCGGGAACGCCCTTGCCCGAGACGTCGCCAATCGTGAAGCAAAGGTGGTCGTCATCCAGCAGGAAAAAGTCGTAAAGGTCGCCGCCGACCTCCTTGGCCGGCTCAATGACGGCAAAAATATCAAACTCGCTGCGTTCAGGAAAAGCCGGAAAGATTTTAGGAACGATGCTCATTTGTATGTCGCGCGCCACGCTAAGCTCACTTTCAATGAGCTCCTTGGTTCGCTGCGTTTCACGCTCACGCTTTAAATTGTGGATGATAAATGTGAATACACCCATGCCCAGCGAATTCGATAGTATCATGGGCAGGCTGACGCTTTCGACAATGGTCAATGCTGTGTCAAAGGGCTGAACGATAATAAGCGTGAAGCCCATATGAAAGACTTCCATCAACATCATAAAGATGACTGATCCGGTAATGCCGACAAACTTTCCTTTTCTGATATGGTAGATCAGGCCTCCCACAAGCCCGACCAGAATAGTGGACACGGAGCAAGGTATATACGTGATACCGCCCAGAAAATAGCGATGAATTCCGCCAATGAGCCCAGCGCCAACACCAACTATCGGGCCGCCGATGAGCCCAGCGATTGCAGGGCCAAGATCCCGGATGTTGGCGATCGCGCCCATGAAGTCTATGCCGCCCAAGGTTCCGAATATTGAAAACGCGCCAAAGACAACAATAAGCAGCAGCTTTTGTCTAACGCCCACCTTTTCTGCGGATATAACAGCGGTATACACCCTTGTTCGTGTCAGTATGTAAGCAAGTACGATCACGACGGACATGCTCTTTATCAGATTAATCAACAGATCAACAATGCTTTCTATGGTGGTCACCTTCTTTTATGTGCTTTGACGCGTCTTGGGTTTTATTTCTTATTAATAAACGCACAAGACTGGTGTGAAGCAAATATTAGACCAGAAATTAATGGCTTAAAGAAAACGACCTTGATACCATACTGAAAACAATTCCTTTATACAATGATAAGAAGATGAAAAGATAAAAATATAGTTATTGACATATGCCCACAATAGGCGTTAGAATGTGTTATGAGCATAAGTCAAAAATGATTTGGCTGCGCCATATAGGAAAGGAGATCAAATACAAATGAAAATTGCAGTATCCGCGACGGGAAATACCATGGAGAGCCAAATGGATCAAAGATTCGGAAGGGCGGCAAGCTTTATTGTGGTTGATGCACAAACAATGGAATACGAAGTGATCAACAACACAGCGGCGGCGTCTTCGGGCGGTGCCGGCATATCCGCGGCGCAACTGGTGGCTGATAAAGACGCTGAGG
>JAEWQS010000150.1 GCA_023399095.1 Bacillota bacterium | reverse complement strand
ATGAGCGTGTCACGCAAGCGTTTGAGGAAGCGGACGGCTACGGCTACAAGAGCGCGATTAACGGTGTGCTCAAGGGTCTTGGACTTGTCGAAGACGTATATGACCGCGCGGTCTGCACGCTCTCGGGCGGCCAGCGTGCGCGGCTCATGCTTGCCAAGCTGCTGCTGGAAAAGCCCAAGTTGCTGCTGCTAGATGAACCGACCAACCACCTGGACACGGACGCGGTGACCTGGCTGGAAGGGTATTTAAAAGCATGGCAGGGCGCCGTGATGATTGTCTCGCATGACCGTTGGTTTATTGACCAGACATGCACGCACATTGCCGACCTTCACAGCGGTGTCGTGGATATATATATCGGCAACTACACCTCTTTCGTGGCTCAGCGCGACGAAAAGCGCAGATTGCAGCAAAAGGCGTATGAGCAGAACCAACGTGAAATCGCGCGGCAAAAAAAGGTGATTGAGCAATACAAAGCGTGGGGACAATCGGGCGGCGGCAAGAACTTTATCAAAATGCACGCGCGGGAAACGCTTCTTAACAAGATGGAAAAGGTGGATCGTCCCGAAGGTGACCACGGTCGGATATCTCTGCGACTGGGTACAGCCGCCAGAGGCAGCAGCGACGTTCTTCAGATGGAGGACGTGAAGATGGCATGGCAGGACGCGCCGCCGCTTTTCAGCGGCATCGGCCTTCATCTTTACAAAGGCGATCGTGCGGCGCTTGTGGGGCCAAACGGCGTGGGCAAAACCACTTTGCTGCGTATCGCCGCGCAAAGGCTTAGTCCCACACAGGGTGAGATCGTCATCGGCACCGGCGTTTCCGTCGGATATTACGATCAATTGCAGGAGAACCTCGATACCAGACACACCGTGATAGAAGAAATGCGAGGCGATTATCCTGCGTTTTCCGACGGCGAGCTGCGCAACATCCTCGCATCGTTTCTGTTTTTCGGCGATGATGTGTACAAGCCTGTATCAGCGCTCTCAGGCGGTGAGAAAGGACGGCTTTCGTTATTAAAGCTTATGCTCGGACAAGACAATTTGCTGCTGCTGGATGAGCCGACCAACCATCTCGACATGGACAGCCGCGAGATACTTGAGGATGCGCTATGCGAATTTGAAGGAACCGTGCTTTTCGTGAGCCACGACCGCTATTTCATCAACAAGACCGCCACACGCGTGTTGGAACTCAAGGAAGGTACGCTTAATTCTTATCAAGGCAACTGGAGCGACTATATAAGCGCGCTAGAAAAGGCAAATATTCCCGAGATAAGCGAAGAACCCGGCATCACTAAAACATCTGTTGCCAAGCAAAAACGCACCGAAAAAGAAAAAGAAGCGTCTAGGCGCGAGATGAAGAAACGCATTGCGCAGATCGAAAATGATATTGAGACTGCAGAGCAGCGTCTTGCTGAAATCGAGGCGTCTCTTGCCGATCCATCGGCACTTGACGCACAACAGATTTCTGAACTGTCTATTGAATATGCACAGCAGCGCGAAGCGATTGAAGCGCTTATGAAAGAGTGGGAATATGCCCACGAATAGGTATTTTAAACCTAATTATATATTATGTTTCCAATTGTCATGAAAACTTAATATATTTTTTTATAGAATTTTTTTGTCGTAAATAAGCATTTATTAAACATTATGCATTCATATTCAGTTTTTCTGCATATTTCGACAAAAAGATTTTTTAGTTAAATAATAATTTGCAAAACGTCACGCTTGCCATCAACCCCGCAAGTTCGGAAATGAGAGACGCCGGAATGGTGTAGCGTGTTTTCTTAATGCCCACGCTTCCGTAATATAACGCCGTGGTGTAGAAAAGCGTTTCTGAAGAACCCATCAACGTGCTTGCGGTACGCCCGATAAAGCTATCGGGCCCGTAGCTGCCGAGTATCGTTGTCAGCATGCCGATTGACGCGCTGCCCGAAAACGGACGCATTAGCGCGAGCGGTAAAATTTCAGGTGGAATGCCGATCGGTCTTAATATTGGAGAAAGCGCCGTGGCGATGTAATCAAAGCTTCCCGATGCTGTGAAAATCCGTATCGCGAAAACAAAACCGATCACATACGGCAATACGCGCACCACCGTGATAAAGCCCTGTTTTGCACCGCGAATGAACGCTTCGTAGACCGGTACTTTTTTTGCAAGGCCAAACACCACGATTCCCGCGATAAATAGCGGCACAAAAAGCGCCGATATCGTGTTTATTACCTGCATCGCGATATCCTCTGCCATATCTTGCCCGATAGTATTGCCACAGCCGTCGTCACAGTGGTAGACAGCAGGGCAGTAATGGCAATCTCTGCGGGTGCGGCCGAGCCCGCGGCGCTGCGCAGCGCAATCACGGTGAGCGGCAGCAGCTGCACGGAAGACGCGTTGATAATAAGCAGCATACACATGGCGTCAGACGCCTGATTCTTATCCTTATTAAGCGTCTGAAGTTCCTTCATTGCCTTTAGTCCAAACGGCGTGGCGGCATTGCCCATGCCCAGCATGTTGGCCACAATATTGAGCGTAATATATCCGCAGGCTTCGCTGTTTGGCGGCACGTCGGGAAACAACCGCCGGATGATGCCCCTCATTCGTCGCGCAAGAGATTCGATGAGCCCTGCCTCTTTCGCCACATTAAGCAAACCAAGCCAAAGTGCGTATGCCCCGATCAGACTGACGCAGAGCAGCCCCGCTTCCTTGGCGCCTTCAATTGCCGCGTCCCCCACTGCCTGAGAATGGCCGGTAGCCACCCCGACGGCAGTGCCGATCACGATTAAAAAAGCCCATATATAGTTAATCATTATAAACTCCGCGAGCGATATTTTGTATATTAATAACATTTATATTCAGTTGTGAACGTTTTATTAATCGTAGAAAAAGTTGTCGAAAAAAGGTTGACAGTGTGACGCTATATTTGTTATATTTTGATATATTGTAACACAAAGTATATGATATAAAATCAATTGGGAGATGAAAAAAAATGAAATCAACAGGAATCGTCAGAAAAGTGGACTCGCTTGGCCGCATCGTGCTGCCCATAGAACTCAGAAGAGTGATGGGAATCGACATCAAAGATCCGATCGAGATCTTTGTGGACGACAGCCACATCGTGCTCGGCAAATATCAGCCGGCTTGCATTTTCTGTGAGAGCGTCTCGGGCGTCACAGAATTCAAAGGCTCAAAGATCTGCGCCACATGCATGGCCAAGCTCGACTTAAAGTAAGAATATCTTACAAAGTCAATCGGTAAGCTCTGTTCTTACTGATACCAAGTTTATCGGATGCCGCTTTTGCGGCATCTTTTTTTGTCTTTCCGGCATTAAGATACGCGTTTATCGTTGCGGCAATGTCGCTGTCACTCACCTGAACCGCCTCAACGGGGCACCCGTCCACCACAAGCACGTATTCGCCTTTCACGTTTTCTGCGAAAACCTGACAAGCCTTCTCCAAAGTGCCGCTGAAGACCTGCTCATGAAGCTTTGTGAGCTCTTTTGCGACCACGATGTGTCTTTGCCCGCCCATTGCCTCATAAAGAGCTTCAAGGGTCGCAGAAAGCGCGTGAGGGCTCTCATAGATCACGGTTGGTATAGTGCTGTTTTTCAGCTCATCGATCTGCCGTCTGCGTTCAGAAGACTTTTTGGAGAGAAAGCCAAAAAAACAAAAAGGCCCGCCGATTCCGGAGAGTGTCACTGCGGTGATCGCTGCGCACGCGCCCGGCAAAGACGTCACGCCCAGCCCCAGCTCCATCGCTTCCGTCACGAGCACCGCGCCCGGATCGGATATCAGCGGTGTGCCCGCGTCGGATACCAGCGCGATATCACGTCCGTCTTTGAGCTCACCCAGTATCCAGTCTCGCTTATCCTCTTTGCTGTGCTCGTGAAAGCTCACAAGCCGCGTTTTGATATCGTAATGCGTGAGGAGCTTGCGCGTATGGCGCGTATCCTCCGCCGCAATATAATCCACTTCTTTGAGTATGCGCAATGCGCGCAGTGTGATGTCTTCGAGATTGCCTATGGGCGTGGCCACGATATAGAGCACGGCTTTTCCTCCCCGATGCGGTATATTTTCTTAAGCTCCTCTGTGTAGGTGCCGTCTTTTTCATAAATGGCGAGCGTCGGCGCGAACTTCACACCGCCTCGCGCACCCGCACGGCCTTCCACGAGCGCGAAATTCGGTGCTTTGTCAATTTGCGACGCAACAAGCTGTATGCGCTTGGGCTCGATCTTTTTCACTCTCATACACGACATAAGCTCCGCAAACCGCTCCGTGCGGTAAATCATAAACATCCGTCCGCCGGTGCGCAGCAGCTTCGCTGCGGCTCCCACCGCGTCTTCGAGCGTGCATTTTATTTCGCGCTTGGCGATGCTCACATGTTCATTATCGTTAGCCTTGCCCGCGTCCACTTTTTCATACGGCGGGTTGCAGACCACCACATCCACACCGTGAGGCACAAATTTCCTAGCTTCTTTAATATCGCCGCAAATAATCTTCACATGCGCTTCCAGCTTGTTAAGCGCCACGCTGCGCTGAGCCATGTCCGCAATTTCGCTTTGAATCTCGATGCCGGTCACGTGGATATCGGGGCGCTTCGCGCAAAGCAGCAGCGGTATAATGCCGCAGCCCGTGCCAAAATCGACAACGCGCTGACCCGCACCCACGTCTGCGAAATGCGAAAGCAGCACCGCGTCTGTACCGAACGAAAAATATTGCGGGTTCTGTATGATCACGAATCCGTTTTGCAAATCTTCAATTTTCTCACCCGGCTGCAGATTCACGGTGTACCTCCGCCATACGTTTTGGACTATTATACCATGCCAAAGCACACACAGAAAGCGGTATACAAATTTCGTCTGAATCTATGGTATATTCTGGCTTATATCGCTCTATGTCTAATTAATTCTTTACTAATTTAACTGGCTAAATTATAATGCACGTGTACATCATTTAAACTATTACTTAAGGAGAAAACACAAATGAAGAAATTACTTATCGCGATTCTCGCGGTTATGCTCACACTTGGCTTTGCTGCCTGCGCAGCTCCCGCCAGCACGACTGATACGCCTGCCTCAGAAGAGCCTTCGGCTACACAGGCACCTTCTGAAGCGCCGTCAGAAGAACCTTCTGAGACTGCAACAGAAGAACCCGCCGAAGATCTTTCTTGGCAGACCATTGAAGACAAGGGTTCTTTTATTCTTGGCTTTGATGCCGGATTTGCGCCCATGGGCTTTAAGGATGAAAGCGGCGAGTATGTCGGTTTTGACATCGACCTTGCCAATGAAGTCGCCTCGCGCCTTGGCCTTGAGATCGTTTTCCAGCCTATAAACTGGGACACCAAAGAGATGGAACTCAAGAACGGCAACATCGATCTGATCTGGAATGGTCTGACGATCACCGAAGAGCGCAAACAGAATATGCTGTTCTCGGATCCTTACATGAACAACCAACAGATCATCGTTGTCGCGGCGGATTCGGGGATTACAAGCAAGGCCGACCTAGCCGGTAAGACAGTGGCGGCACAGGTGGATTCCAGTGCGATGGAAGCCATCGCCGCGCAGCCGGATGTGATGAACACGTTTGGTGATCTGATCGAGAGCCCGGATTATGTGGAAGCGCTCATGGAGTTAAAGCAGGGCAGCGTGGACGCGGTTGTCGTGGACGAAATGACAGGCCGTTATTATGTGCTTGCGGACAACGCGGATGCGTACGTGGTTCTTGAGGATACCTTTGGCGATGAGCAATACGGTATTGGATTCCGTTTGGAAGATACGGCTTTCCGTAATATGATTCAAGAAGCTCTCAACGCCATCATCGCAGACGGGACAGCGGCCAAAATCTCTGAGAAATGGTTTGGCGATAACGTCGTAATCGGCGGCTAAGACACATATTATCGGGGCAGCCTTTATGGCATGCCCCGGTTTTGCAGGCGGCTCTTTACAAAGAACCGCCTGCAAAACTTTGATGGGAGCGCATAATGAGCTATTTTGAGGATACGGACAGGCTTTGGTCGATTGTGCGGCAAATGTTCGAAGGAACGGCTGTGACCGTTGAGGTATGGGGCTTCACACTTTTGTTTGCATTGCCGTTAGGGCTGTTGATCTGTCAAATGCATCTGTCAAAAAACATCGTTTTCCGCGGCATATCCAAGGCATACATCGTCTTTTTCCGCGGTACGCCGCTGCTGCTTCAAGTCATTTTTGTGTTCTTCGGTCTGCCTATTATTTTCGGCTTCACGTTTGACAGACTGCTGGCCGCTATCATTGCATTTATACTCAACTACGCCGCATATTTCGCGGAAATTTACCGCGGCGGCATACTCTCCATACCGAAGGGTCAATATGAGGCCGCGCAGGTTCTTGGCCTTTCCAGTAAGGTGACATTTTCCAAGGTTATACTGCCGCAGGTGGTCAAACGCATTATCCCCCCCATGGGCAACGAGATCATCACGCTCGTCAAGGATACCGCGCTTGTCTACGCCATCGGCATCGGCGAACTGCTGCTTGAAGCCAAAGACGCAATGAAACGCGATTTTTCCATCATGCCGCTCATCATTGCCGCCGTGTTTTATCTTGTGATGACGGGCGGCTTAACGAAGCTCTTTAAGCTTATTGAACGCAAATTCGCTTATTACAGGTAGGAGGCAGCCATGCTCAAAGCTACGAATATAAAAAAGAATTTCGGAAAGCTCGAGGTGCTTAAAGGCGTCGACCTTGAAGTCAACAAAGGTGATGTGATTGCGATCATCGGCCCGTCGGGCTCGGGAAAAAGCACATTCTTGCGCTGCGTCAATCTGCTGGAGACGGTGGACGGCGGCAGCCTTGAGATAGACGGCGAGTATCTTTTCCGTGAAGAAGGCGGAAAGATTCATTTTGCGGAGACCGCAAAAAAGCGTGCGCTTCGCAAGCGGCTTGGTATGGTGTTTCAGGATTTCAATCTGTTTCCGCATCTTAGCGTGATGCAAAACCTCATGCTTGCGCCCCTGCAAGAGGATAACGCCAGCAAGGCGGCGGTTGAAGCGAATTGCAGCGAGCTTTTGCGCAAGGTGGGGCTTTCCAGCAAGGAAAAAAGCTATCCGTGCGAGCTGTCCGGCGGACAGCAGCAGCGTGTGGCCATTGCGCGCGCGCTTGCGTTAAATCCCGAGATACTCTGTTTCGACGAGCCCACGTCCGCGCTTGATCCTGAGCTCACTGGCGAGGTTTTGGCTGTGATGAAGCAGCTTGCGGCTGAGCACATGACCATGGTCGTGGTCACGCACGAGATGGGGTTTGCGGGCGAAGTCGCCAACGAAGTGCTGTTTATGGATGATGGGCTTGTGGTGGAGCAGGGCACGCCTTCCGAGGTGCTGCGCAACCCCAGCCAACAACGCACGCGTGATTTCATGAGCAAACTGCTGACGGTTT
>JAEWQS010000108.1 GCA_023399095.1 Bacillota bacterium | reverse complement strand
TGACGGCACATTGACCGTGATGCTGGATGCCACCTTTTTTTCGCTATATAAACGAGCTGACGGATCGTCCGAACTCTCCGCCCCATAATCTTTTTTATCTTCCATTAAAGTCCTCCTGCAAAAGAGCGCAAAAACACAACTGTCATAATGAGCTCTTTATATAATTACGTCTGTCTTCATGGCCTCGCGAAGCGCCTCAGGTACATCCACTGTGCCGTCGGCACGCTGATAGTTCTCGAGAATAGCGGCGACTGTGCGGCCGATAGCTACCCCGCTGCCATTAAGCGTATGCACAAACTCGTTCTTTTTCGCTTCCGCACGATACCGGATACCCGCGCGACGCGCCTGGAAATCGAGGAAATTCGAGCAGGACGAAATTTCCACATAGCGGTTGTAGCTGGGCATCCATACTTCAAGGTCGTATGTTTTGGCTGAGGAGAACCCTAAGTCTCCCGTGCAAAGCTGCACCACACGATACGGCAACCCTAATTTTTGCAGCACCTTTTCGGCGTCGTTCACAAGACTCTGCAGTTCGTTTTCAGATTCTTCAGGCTTCACGAATTTAACCAGCTCCACCTTGTTGAACTGATGCAAGCGAATGAGTCCGCGCGTATCCCGACCCGCGCTGCCCGCTTCGGCGCGAAAGCACGCGCTGTAGGCGGTATGATAAACCGGCAGCTTTTCCATGATGCTCTCGCGGTACATGTTGGTCACCGGCACTTCTGCCGTGGGAATCAGAAAATAGTCCATATTGGTCACACTGAACGCGTCCTCCTCGAACTTGGGCAGCTGACCTGTGCCCTGCATAGCACTTCGGTTCACCATGAACGGCGGGAACACCTCGGTGTAAGGCCCTTCCAGTGTATGCGTATCGATCATGAAACTGATGAGACTGCGCTCTAAGCGGCTACCCAGCCCCTTATAGAAAACGAAGCGCGCGCCTGTTACCTTGGCCGCTGTTTCAAAGTCCAGTATACCAAGAGAAGTGCCGATATCCCAATGCGCCTTGGGTTCAAAGTCAAACTTTCGCGGCTCGCCCCAACGCCTTATCTCTATATTATCCACATCGCTAGAACCAACAGGCACATCGCTTATCGGCTCGTTGGGTGTCGACATCAATATATCGTTTATTTGAGCATCAATCGCGCTTAGATCTGAGTCGATGGATTTGATCTCATCCGCAACTTGCTTCATCTCAGCAAAAAGCGTTTCCACGTCTTCTCCGGCCTTTTTCTTTAGCGGCACCTGTTTGGAAACCTCGTTGCGCCGGGCCTTTAAGCCTTCCGTCTTGACAATTAGCGCTCTGCGCTCTTCATCCAGCTCGGCCACCTGTTCCACAACACCGGTCACGCCGCGTTTAGCAAGACCTGTAATCACTTCTTCGGGCACTGTCCGTATCCTTTTGATGTCCAGCATAACTACCTCTTTTTAAAAATCAAAATCTAACACGTATTATCTCACAGAATACGAGGTGGGGCAACACATGGTACAGTATTTTTACAAAAAAAGGGCAGGATTTATTATCCCGCCCTTAGCTTGTCGAAAAACCTACGGTTTTCCGCCAGTTTTCCGGTTTTGCTTGTTCCTCATAGAATCGAAACTGCGCAAAACCGCAAGGTGTGGGCTGCGCGGGCACAGCCCGTCTTGCCCACGAATTATATTTTAAGACTTTTTTGACAGTCTGAAGGCAATATTTGTATCCCGCGCTAAGATGCTCGAGTTGTGACTATCTGTTAGCTTGGCAGCAGCATGTCTCCCGGCTTGATCCAACCTTTCTTGCGCATGATCTCCGAGAACAACAGCGTCAGCACCGCAGGCAGTATGAAATGCAATCCCGCCACGATCAAAAGCAATGTCCCAAAATCGTAAGTTCCCGCCATCGCGGTAAACGTGCCCACTTGACCGACGAGCCCCGAAGTGCCCATACCCGCGCCCAGCGGAATATTCGTCATTCCGAAAACGAGTGTGGACACCGGCCCTAAGATCGCGCTCGCGAGTGTAGGCGGAATCCATATCTGCGGATGCCGAACGATGTTTGGCACCTGAAGCATTGATGTGCCAAGCCCTTGGGCGAACAGACCGCCCCAGCGGTTCTCACGAAAGCTCGCCACCGCAAAACCGACCATTTGCGCGGCGCATCCCACCGTCGCCGCACCCGCCGCCAGGCCTGAAAGCCCCAGCATGATGCACAGTGCCGCGCTGGATATCGGGGCGGTGAGAACGAGCCCCACGATCACGGCGACGGCGATACCCATGAAGAATGGCTGCAGCTCTGTCGCCAGCATAATGAGCTGCCCCAGCGATGTCATAAATACGCTGACTGCCGGGCCCACAAGCCAGCCCACGACGCACCCCGTCACGATGGTGACGATAGGCGTCAATATAATATCGATCTTTGTTTTTCCTGCCACCTGACGGCCAAACTCAGCGCCGACCAGCGCAGCGATATAGCAGCCCACCGGGCCGCCCAGCATATAGCCAAAGGCGCCCGTGACGGCGGATGAGAACTGAGCCAGCGGCTTGACCTTAAGCCCCCACGCCACAGCCACGCCGATGGCCGCGCCCACCACAGGCGACGATGCGCCGATCAGGTATTTGAACACCTCAATCGCTTCAAGGCCCTGCGCCTGCCCGCTCGTAATCAGCCCCACTGCTTCACCGAAACGCGCCAGCGTGACGCTGCCGCCAATTTCCGGCCAGATCAGATTGATGATCTGCGTCAAAATCAGGCCGATGATTAGCGAGGCAAACAGACCCAGCGCCATCGCGCCCAGCGCATCGATAAAATACCTTTTGCTGTGCTTTTTAATGAAACTCCATGCTCCTTTTTCGTTTTCCATAAACCCTCCGTTTTTTTTTACACAAAAAACTTAGCATGCAAAATGCCAAATGCTCCCTGTGCTTATTTTGCACGGAATCTTGCCGTCCATGCTACGGTTTAACTGATTTATGAAAAACGCTCGTAAGCGTAGATATGCCTATTGCCTTTGTTCTTATGCTACATTCTGTCGGGTGCTTGCACGCCGATCAGCCAGAGTCCCGTTTTGATGACCTGCTTGACACATGCGGTGAGCTCAAGGCGCGCCGCCGTCTGCGCCTGATTATCATCAATGATTCTATGTTCATAATAAAACCGATTCATCGCTTTTGCAAGCTCAATCGTGTGCCGTGTCACGAGATAAGGCTCGTTTTTCTCACACGCCTTTTGTACCGTCTCGGGGAAAGCGTAAAGCAGCTTGGCCACTGCGAACGCTTCGCCGTTGTCAAGCGCCGTATAATCCTTCTCAGCCGCCGCCCAATCAAATTCAGCGCGCCGCAGCAGGCTTGCGCAGCGTGCATGCGTATACTGCACATACGGCCCTGTCTCGCCGTCAAAATTCAGCACGCGGTCGAACGAGAACGTGATGTCCTTGATACGCGCAGACGAAAGCGTATCAAACACCACCGCGCCCACGCCCACAGCCTTGGCCACCTCCTCCTTGTTCTCAAGGTTCGGTGATTTTTCTTGGATGATAGACAGCGTTTTCTCTATGGCTTTATTCATCACGTCCTGCAAGAACACAACCTTGCCCTTGCGCGTGGAGAGCGTCCCGTCCTCGAGCGACACCATGCCAAAGGCGACGTGTTCCAAATCCTTCGCCCAGTCGCAGCCCATCATCTCCACCACCTTAAACCATTGCTTAAAGTGAAGGTTCTGCTGATAGGCCACCACATACAGGCATTTATCAAAATCGTACGTCTTCTTGCGGTAAAACGCAGCAGCGAGATCGCGCGTGGAGTAAAGCGTTGCGCCGTCCGATTTAAGCACGATGCACGGCGGCAGATCATCGCCCAGCCGCACCACGTAAGCGCCTTCCGAAAGCTCCAGCATGTTCTTTGCTTTTAGCTCGTCAATGACGGGCTGCATCTTGTCGTTATAGAAGCTTTCACCCGCGTAGCTGTCGAAACTCACGCCTAGCATATTGTATATCACGCTGACCTCTTTGAGTGTCAGCTCCTTAAACCAGTTGAATATCTCGAGTGCCTCTGCGTCGCCATCTTCGATTTTCTTAAACCACGCACGGCCTTCATCGTTGAGGCTTTCATCCTTCTCAGCTTCTTCATGAAAGCGCACATAAAGCTCGAGCATCGCGGTGATGGCATTCTCTTCGATATCTTCTTTGCTGCCCCATTTTTTATACGCCGCGATGAGCTTGCCAAACTGCGTGCCCCAGTCTCCCAGGTGATTGATACCCACCGGCTTGTAGCCGAGATATCCGTATATGCGGTACAGTGCGTTGCCGATCACCGTGGTAGACAGATGACCGATATGAAAAGGCTTTGCGATATTGATGGACGAATAGTCAATGCAAACTGTTTTGCCCTGCCCCAAAACGCTGCTTCCGAAAGAACCATCCTGCTTTTCGACATCACTCAATGCTTCTTCGATATAACGCTGCTTATTCAGATAAAAATTGATATAAGCACCCACGACCTGCACGTCGGCGATAAAGTCGGGTTTTTCGAGCTTCGCGCTAATATCCGCCGCAATCATCTGCGGCGCTTTGCGCATTTGTTTGGCTAACCGAAAACACGGAAACGCGTAATCCCCCATCGCCGTGTCGGCCGGTATCTCAATGAGCGAAAGTATTTCCTCCGCAGGTATCTGCGCGGCTTTGGCCACCGCATTTATTATCGCTTGCTTGTAATCCATTCAATTGCCTTCTTTGTCTGCTGATTTATTACAAAAATATATCACACGAAAGGGTGTTTATCAACGCGAAATTCATCTCGCGGCCAAACCACGTTACTCCATATTCCATTCAGGGAACACAACCGTCTTTATAATCGCCATGCATTCACGCGCCTGACTCGAAAGCCACACGGGAAACGGTGTGGGAGATGGAATGCCGTAAGCGTCGATTCCCAGCCGCTTGGCCAGAATTGATGCACGAAAAATATGATAATCGCTTGTCACAATCGCAGCCTGTTTGCTGAGGTTGTTTTCTTCAATGATGTCCAGAGAAAACGTCAGGTTTTCTTCGGTACTGGTTGATTCCGCTTCGACAAACACTCGGCTCTCGTCTATACCGCGGGAAATGAGATAGGTTTGCATCGCCTGCGCCTCAGAAACCGGTTCGTTGTCTCCTTGTCCGCCTGATACAATGCAATCGGCATCCGGGTGCTCGATCAGATAGTCGAATGCGGCATCAAGCCTGTTTTTGAGCGACAGCGTCAAATTCCCGTCTGGATAAATACCGCACCCAAGCACGATCACGACAACAGCGTCTTTTTCGGGCTTTGCATAGGCCGCCGTCAGCATCAGCGCTTCCAGCACAAGGATGAGTGCAATGCCAAGGCAGACACAGGTAGTGAACACGATGCGAAACCATTTAAGCTTCAAAACCGGCCTGTCATATTTCAGATGATACATAGCCCATGGGATAAGCACGATGCCTGCCGCCGCGGGTGCTGTCATACCCGGATTAATATTCGTGGATGAAATTGCAGCGATGATGCTCCATGCGATGACCACAATGCTGAATACAATGACCGCCATGAACGCACAATTCTTCAGTACCTTCTTTGATATTTTCAAAAGGTATCCCCCTCATCAATATGCGACTCGTAATATACCGCCATCATCATCAGCCCCTTGGCGGGCGCGGTCACGCCAGCTTGCTCTCTGTCTTTGCTTGCGATGATGCTTTTCATTCTGATCGACGGCCTTTTTTTCTGGCCGATCTCAATCAGTGTGCCCGCAATGATGCGCACCATATGATACAAAAACCCTGAGCCTTTGATATCCATGATAATGAATGGCCCGTCCTGATTGATATCAAGACTGTCAACCGTACGCACCGTGCTCGTCACCTCGCTGCCGCTTGCGCAAAAGCTTGCAAAATCATGCGTACCGACAACGTGTTTTGCCGCTTCGCGCATCGCTGCGACATTAAGTGCCCCGCGAATATGCGCGGATGTGTGCCGATGCACCGCAGGCGCGTGTGTTGCGTTATATATGACGTACCGATAATGCTTGCCTTTGGCGCTGAACCGCGCGTGGAAATCATCACTCACTGGCTCCGACTGCTTGACGCGGATATCGGGCGGAAGATGCATGTTTATGGCGAAGCAGATTTTTTCTGCGGGTATCGAGCACTTCGTATCCAGATGCGCTACCTGCGCCATGGCATGCACTCCTGCGTCCGTGCGCCCTGCGCCATGAATCGCCACATGCTCGCCGGACGCGGCTTCAAATGCGCGTTCCAGCGCTTCCTGTACCGATAGTCCGTTGGTCTGCCGCTGCCAGCCTGCGTAATTCGTACCGTCATATTCCACCGTCAGCTTCACGCGCATAGGCTAGTATCCAAATGCCGCAAAAACGATAAGCCCTGCGACCACCGCCATCGCAACAAAATCGCGCACATGCATATGCATAATCTTCATGCGCGTGCGTCCTTCTCCGCCATGATAACAGCGCGATTCCATCGCAAACGCCAGCTCATCCGCACGACGGAACGCACTCACGAAAAGCGGCACCAGCAGCGGCACCATGCCCGCGGCTCTCTTAAATATGCTTCCCGAGTCAAATTCCGCGCCTCTGGCTGTCTGCGCTTTCATTATCTTATCCGTTTCTTCTATCAATGTCGGTATAAAGCGCATGGCGATCGTCATCATCATGGCGAGCTCATGCACCGGGAATTTCACCTTTTTTAATGGCTTAAGCAGACTCTCAATGCCATCAGTGAGCGCAATGGGAGACGTGGTCAGGGTCAGCATCGTGGTCGCTGTGATGAGGAATATCAGCCTTACAGCCAGCCGGATAGCGTTCATCAGGCCTTCTTGCGATACGCGGAATATCCACCACGAGAACAGCTCCGCGCCGCCAGAATAGAAGAACGTGTTCAGCACAAATGTGAGTATGATGATAAACCAAAGCGGCTTTAACCCACGCAATACAAATTTTATGTTCACGCGAGACAGAATGATCGTCAGCACGAGAAACCCAAAAACCACGAGATTGCCCACCAATGTGTCCATCATGAATATGAGCACAATAATCGCCACCACGAGCACCAGCTTGATGCGCGGATCCATTCGGTGAACGATTGAATTGCCGGGGAAATACTGGCCGAGCGAGACATTCTTTATCATGCTTTGCCTCCATCTCCGCCCAAAACAGCGCCACTTTTCGGGGAGCCCGCCATCAGCCGCTGTACAGCTTCTTCAAGCTCATCAAGGCGAATGACGTCGTTATCCACGTTCAGTCCCTTTGCGCGCAGAGCAGACGCAATACGTGCCACATAGGGAATATCAAGGCCTATGCCCTTAAGCTCATCCTCTCTTAAAAAAACATTTTGCGGTGTATCATCCATCACGAGCCGCGCGCCGTTCAGCACCACGACGCGGTGCGCGTATTCAGCGAGATCGTCCATCGAGTGCGTGATCATGATGATTGTCACACCTTCGCTGTTTAAGTGCGTGATGAGCTTCATCAGATGCGCACGCCCCTTAGGATCGAGACCCGCCACGGGTTCGTCGAGAATCAGCACCTTGGGACGAACGGCCAGCACACCCGCAATCGCCACGCGCCGTTTTTGTCCGCCCGACAGCTCGAAAGGTGATAAGTCCTTCACGCCATCGAAATCCAGCTCCATGAGCGCCATGGCGTCCCGTACGCGCTGCTCAATCTCTTCCTCGGACACACCCGTCTTCCTGGGGCCAAAAGCAATATCCTTATAAACCGTCTCTTCAAAAAGCTGATGCTCGGGATACTGAAACACCACGCCAATGTAACGGCGCAGCGCTTTTCTGTCGAAGCTCTTGTCTGCGATGTTCTTTCCGCCTAACAAAACGCGTCCGGACGTGGGCTTTAGCAGCCCCGCGGCAAGACCGATCAGTGTGGTCTTGCCAGAGCCCGTATGCCCGATGACACCTAAGAATTCACCGTCATCAATCTTAAGACTGATATTATCCACCGCTTTGGCTTCAAACGGCGTGCCGGGCATGTACGTGTATGTTAAGTTCTCTAGTTCAATTGACATATCTTATCCACCAGTTCCTCAATCGTGAGCGGGGACTGCCCCATATCGAGCCCTTGAGCCCTCAGACGGTGATACAGCGCGATATGCGGCGGCGCGGACAGACCTGCGTCTATTAGCGCCTGCTCATCCGCGAATACTTCGCGCGGTGTCCCTGTCTTTGTGATTTGTCCGCCCGTCATCACGACCACAGTATCCGCCTGAAGCGCTTCCTCCATGTAATGCGTGATGAGCAGTATCGTCTTTCCTTCGCTGTTGAGCTTGCGGATGGTATCCAGCACCTCCGTGCGCCCCTCAGGGTCTAGCATCGCCGTGGGTTCGTCAAAAACGATGATGTCGGGATGCATGGCCAGCACGCCCGCAATTGCCACACGCTGCTTCTGTCCGCCGGAGAGCATATGCGGCGCCCGCTCTTTGAAATCGCTCATATTCACCTGCTCCAAGGCAGCGTCCACGCGCTCGCGAATTTCCTTAGGCGGCACACCGATGTTCTCGGGGCCAAAGGCCACATCTTCTTCGACGATGGTGGCCACAAGCTGATTATCGGGGTTTTGGAACACCATCCCCGCGCATTTTCTGATGTCCCATACATGGGCTTCGTCCTTGGTATCCATACCGTTTACCACAACATTTCCCGATGACGGCAAAAAAAGCGCGTTAATATGGCGCGCAAACGTCGATTTGCCCGAACCGTTATGCCCGATGACGGCGATAAATGCGCCTTTGTCTGCGGATATCGACACGCCCGACAGTGCCGGTGTGATATTGTCTTCGCTCGTATATGAATATGTGATGTCTTTGACTTCTACGATGGCCATTCCTTAAAGCCTTTCCCCAATGCCTCTTTTCGTGCATCTTGTTTTTAATAGTCTCAATTATACACCAAAAGGCTCTGAAAACAAAATTCAAAGCCTTTTCGTTGCTGAGCCCCATAAAGAGCGACGCTCTTTATGGGACAAACATACATTTATCGATGTATTCTTAGACCAGCTCGAGTATGACCATCTCTGTTGCGTCACCGCGGCGCGGTCCCTTTTTGATGATGCGCGTGTAACCGCCGCCTGTGCCAAGATCCTGCGCACGCTTGGCGTACTTGGGACCGTACTCACGGAACATCTTCTCGATAAGCGGATTGGTCACTTCTCCGGCACGCTTTTTATAGTCGTACTTGCTTTCGCCGTCTTTCTTCGGTTCCGGTACGTTGTACAGATAGCTCATGAGCTTGCGTCTTGCGGCAAGCCTAGACGGCGCGTCATTGATGACTTCGCGCTTCACTTTCTCATCACCCTCGGTCACTTCTTTAATAACCGTAACGGTTTTGTCGTGCTCATTAACCGCAATCGTGATCAGCTTTTCCGCAATGCTCCTGGCTTCTTTCGCCCGGGCCAGCGTTGTCTCGATGCGGCCATACCATAACAGCCCTGTGACCAGGTTCCGAAGCGTCGAGCGTCTTTGGTCCTGCTGTTGATTTAAATGTCTGTATCCAGCCATAATTAGCCTCCTCGTTGCCGCAAGCCGGACATATCACAATGCCATGCGGCGAAAAAAATTGTAATCTATTTAGTCTTCAAGACGCAGCGAGAGACCCAGCGCGGCGAGCTTTTGCTCCACCTCTTCGAGTGACTTGCGCCCCAAGTTCCTGACCTTCATCATTTCTTCTTCGTTGCGCTTGATAAGCTCTTCCACTGTGTTGATTCCGGCGCGCTTCAAGCAGTTGTAAGAACGGACGGATAAATCGAGCTCTTCAATGGTGATCTCGAGAACCTTTTCCTTCTTGTCTTCCTCGGGTTCCACCATGATCTCCACGTTCTGCACATGGTCGGTCAGCGCAACAAATTGTGCCAGGTGTTCGTTCAAAATTTTTGCCGAAAGCGATACCGCCTCATCCGGAGCAATTGTACCGTTCGTCCAAAGCTCAACCGACAGCTTGTCATAGTCTGTGATCTGCCCGACACGCGTGTTCTCCACCGTGAAGTTAACCTTTCTCACGGGTGTGAACAACGCATCCACAGGAATCACACCGATTGGCATGTCGTTATCCTTGTTCTTATCGGCAAGCACGTAGCCGCGACCTTTTTCGACGGTGATCTCCATGTAGAGGCTGCCGTCTTTGTCAAGCGTTGCGATGTGCATATCGGGATTCTGTATCTCCACATCGGCATCCGTGATGATATCCGCCGCAGTGACATCCTTAGGGCCTTTGACATCAAGCGTCAGTGTCTTTGGCTCCTCCACGTACATCTTCACCGCAAGGCCTTTTAAATTCATCACGATATTGACGACATCTTCGGTCACGCCTTTGATCGTGGAGAACTCATGCAGCACATTATCCATTTTAATACGCGTTACAGCCGCACCAGGCAGGCACGATAATAACACACGTCTTAATGAATTGCCAAGCGTCGATCCAAACCCGCGCTCCAGCGGCTCCATCACATATTTGGCATACGAATTATCGCTTGCTTTTTCAACGCACTGTATGTTCGGCTTTTCAATTTCTAACATTTATAACCCTCCTGTTATAGACGAATAGTATTTGAGGGCAACCGCTTATATCCGTTACTTAGAGTAATACTCAACGATCAGATGCTCTTCAATAGTCAGGTCAATATCCTCTCTTGCCGGCACAGCGACCACTCTACCTGTCAAATTCGCGTTATCCATCGTGAGCCAGCTCGGCATTGGCCGGGCTTCGCCTTCGCGGATCTCTTTGAATTTCTCGGTATCGGCGAGTTTCTTTTTCACTGTGATTTCATCGCCGACTTGCACGAAGTAAGATGAAATATCCACTTTCTTGCCATTCACGAGAATGTGACCATGAAGCACTATCTGACGCGCCTGTGCTCTGGAATCTCCAATGCCCAGACGGTAAACCACATTGTCAAGACGCGATTCAAGCAGTTGCAACAGTTTTTCACCTGTTTTGCCCTTCATGCGCTCAGCAATACCAAAATACTTTTCAAACTGGGTTTCGAGCATGCCGTATGCACGTTTTACCTTTTGCTTCTCACGAAGCTGAATTCCGTATTCAGAAACTTTCTTTCTGCTCTTGCTTTGTATGCCGGGCGCAACGGGGCGCTTCACGTACGAGCATTTTCCCGAATAGCACCGATCACCTTTCAGGAAGAGCTTGCAGCCTTCCCTGCGGCAAAGACGGCACACAGAACCTGTATATCTTGCCATTATCTATCTCCTCCTTATACTCTCCTGCGTTTGGGTGGGCGGCATCCGTTATGCGGAATCGGTGTCACGTCTTTTATAAGAGACACCTCAAGACCCGCTGTCTGCAAAGCGCGAATTGCCGCTTCTCTGCCGGAGCCGGGGCCTTTCACAAACACATCCACAAACCGAAGACCATGTTCCATCGCAGCCGCCGCAGCCTTTTCCGCCGCAACCTGAGCAGCAAAAGGAGTGCTCTTTCTTGAGCCTCTAAAGCCCATCCCGCCAGCACTTGCCCACGAGAGCGTGTTGCCGCCGACATCGGTCATTGTGACGAGCGTATTGTTGAAGGAAGCACGGATATGTGCCTGACCGCGCTCGATGTTTTTCTTTTCTCTGCGCTTTCTCGCAACTTTCTTTGGCTTAGCCATTGACTATCCTCACTTTCTCTTTGCGCTCGCGGTCCGTTTCGGACCTTTTCTTGTGCGCGCATTTTGTTTGGAACTCTGTCCTCTTACCGGCAAACCCCTGCGGTGGCGAATGCCACGGTAGCAGCCGATTTCCATCAGACGCTTGATGTTCATTGTCACATCTCGTCTCAAATCGCCTTCTACTTTCAGGTTCTTGTCGATATATTCTCTTAACTTGCTGACATCCGATTCGGACAAATCCTTGATCCGAGTATTGGGGTCAACACCTGTTGCCGCTAAAATATCATGGGATTTCTTAAGCCCGATACCATATATATAGGTCAGGCCGATTTCCACCCTTTTGTCCTTTGGCAGGTCAACACCTGATATACGTGCCACTAAATTACACCTCCGAAATTAGTTATATAGAAGCCATACGGATCGAGGATATGCCCTCGCAGCCGCTCCGTACAAACATTCATCCTTGCGTCTGCTTGTGCTTTGGATTCACACAGATCACCATGACTTTGCCCTTGCGCTTGATGACCTTACACTTTTCACATATCGGTTTCACCGACGGTCTGACTTTCATTATTATTTCCTCCTTTGATGTTAGCCCTTACCGCGCCATGTTATACGTCCACGCGTCAAGTCGTAAGGCGATATTTCTACAGTCACTTTATCACCGGGCAGTATACGGATATAATGCATCCTCAGCTTTCCCGATATATGTGCCAAGACTTTGTGGCCGTTTTCTAACTCGACTTCAAACACTGCGTTTGGGAAGGCCTCCGTCACTCTGCCTTCCATCTCTATGACGTCGCTCTTAGACAAATCGCTTCCCCCTTCTAAGCATCGCTTTCGCTCTTGCACGATCGTATCGCGCTGCGTATTTCCGCATCAAATACTCTTGCGCCCCCTTTCAGCTTGGCCGCAATCCCGTCAAGCACATGAGGACAGAGCTTTAAATGCCGAAGCTTTTTCTTCTTGGGACGATCTTTCGTTCTTAAGTCGCCATCAACAATATATACGTAATTGTCATCGATGATTTCCACAATGACGAAATACCTGTCTTTATCGCGGCCGGCGTTTGATACGGCAACCCTTCCAATCTCTACGGGATATTCAACCATATCATATCTCCCTACGTCTGGGTGAGGATCAAAGGTCCGTCATCCATCAGCGCCACCGTATGCTCATAATGCGCCGTCAAACTGCCATCCTTTGTACGCACTGTCCAGCCGTCCGGCATGGTCACTGTCTCCTTGCCGCCAAGGTTGATCATGGGCTCTATCGCGAGCACCATGCCTACCCGAAGCTTCGGGCCGCGGCTGCCGCTCACAAAATTCGGCACATTGGGTTCCTCGTGCATGTCACGCCCAATGCCATGCCCCACCAGCTCTCTCACCACCGAAAATCCGGCAGCCTCAGCTGTATTCTGTACGGCGGCCGATATACTCTGTAATCGGCTGCCGTTGACAAATGCGTTCATTCCGGCGTAAAACGCCTTCTTGGTCACCTCGATTAACCGAAGCGCTTCGCTGCTCACCTTACCGACAGCGTATGTTTTCGCACTGTCTCCGTGGTAACCTTTGTATTTGGCACCAAGGTCAATGCTCACAATGTCGCCGCTTTGAATCACTCTGTCCGACGGTATGCCATGCACAATCTCATCGTTTATCGACGCGCATATCGATGCCGGATAACCGGAAAACCCAAGGAAAGATGGCTCTGCGCCCTGCTTTTGGATATATCGTTTTGCTATGGCGTCCAGCTCCAGCGTCGTTATTCCGGGCTTTATCGCCTCTCCCACCTGCTTTAGCGCCTCCGCCGTTATTCTGCCAGCGTCACGCATGAATTCAATTTCTCTGGGAGACTTTAATGTGATCATTTTTGCTCCAGCACATCCAGTATCGTTTCGGTGATATCATCGATTCCACCTGAACCCACCACATCGTGCAGTATACCAAGATCCGTATAGTACTCGATCAGCGGCTGCGTCTTTTGCTTGTAAACGCTTAGCCTCTGTTTGACGATTTCTTCTTTGTCATCGTCACGCACATACAACTTGCCGCCGCATTTTGGGCAGCGCTTTGGATCTTCCAGCATCGATTCATGATAAGTGGCACCGCAGCCCGTACATATGCGTCTTCCGCATATGCGGTGTATCAGCTTGTCATCCGGTACGTTGATGTTGATCACGGCATCCAGCGTGGCAAATGTGCCAAGCGCTTCTGCCTGCTCACGTGTCCGCGGGAACCCGTCAAGCAGGAACCCATCCGCCGCATCCGGCTTACTGGTTCGCTCTTTGACCATGTCGATAATCACCTGATCGGGCACAAGCTCACCTGCATCAATATATGATTTTGCCTGTTTCCCAAGCTCTGTGCCGCCCTTAATCTCTTCGCGCAGCATATCGCCTGTGGATATATGAGGAATATTATATTTTACTGCTATCCGAACCGCTTGCGTGCCTTTGCCGGCACCCGGCGGTCCCACAAACATCAGTCTCATTGTCTACCTCTATTTAAGGAACCCTTTATAATGACGCATCATCATATGGGATTCAAGCTGTCTTGTCGTCTCGAGAGACACACTGACCATGATGAGCAAGCCTGTCGCGCCGAACGGTGAATCAAAGCCTGAGAATCCCGCGATCATGGTGGGCACTGTGGCCACCAGCGCGAGGAATATCGCGCCGAACAGCGTCACGCGAACAAGTATCTTCTGAAGATGATCCGACGTTGGCTTGCCTGCGCGTATGCCGGGGATAAACCCACCGTTTTGCTGAAGGTTCTTCGATACATCCATTGGATTGAATGTCGCCTGTGCATAAAAGAAGGTAAAGAAGAATATCAGCAGCGCAAACAGCACAAGGTAAAGCGGTGAAGATGAACCCATCACGGCTTTATACGAAGCCTGAGTCTCAGCCGATGAGAAAAACTGCATGATCATGCCGGGAAACTGCACAAGTGTCATCGCAAAGATGAGCGGCAGCACGCCCGACGAATTGATCTTCATCGGTATATGAGTGGACTGTCCGCCGTAAATCTTGCGCCCAACCACACGCTTGGCATACTGCACCGGTATACGCCGTTCACCCATATCGATAAACGTGATACCTACCACGATAGCCAACGAAGCCAAAACCACGATGATCAGTGTGACCACCGACGCCGCGCCAATAACCACGTTTCCTACATACGAAACCGCTGCACTGGGTAAAGCGGATATGATACCGACGAAAATCAGCAGCGAAATACCGTTACCCACGCCATTCTCCGTGATATGCTCACCGATCCACATAATCAGCGCTGTACCTGCCGTGAGACAAAGCACAATCGTGATATAATTGAGGATCATTGGTGTTCCCGTGTTCAGAATTGCACCTTCGCCAAATATCGACAGCATGCCGATCGCCTGAATAAGGCCAAGGCCCACGCCCGCGTAACGCGTGATAGATGCGATTTTTTTGCGACCCTCGGGGCCTTCCTTAGACATCCGCTCCAACGGCGGAATCGCCATCGTCAGCAGGTTCATGATAATCGAAGCTGTGACGTAAGGTATGATACCCAGAGCAAACAGAGAGAAATTGGTTAACCCACCACCCGAAAAGAGGTTTACGAAGCCACCAAACGCGTTCTTTCCCACTTCTTGTGCCACATACGCCGCATCAACGCCCGGAACCGGCACGTGAGCACCGATTCTGTAGACGATCAGCATCATGATCGTATAGAGCATCTTTTTCCTGATATCCGGAACCTTCCATGCGTTTCTGAGCGTACTAAACATTACTTAATCACCTCTGCCGTTCCTCCGGCAGCGGCAATTTTCTCCGCAGCCGTCTGAGTGAACTTAGCCGCTTTGACGGTAAGTTTTTTGGTTATTTCTCCATTGCCAAGCACTTTTAAGCCGTCATATGTCTTTCTGATGATTCTTTTTTCCTTCAAAAGCTCCACAGTCACTTCCGTGTCGTCTTCGAGGACGTTAAGCTCGCTGACATTCACGGTTGCATATTCTTTGGCGAATATGTTTGTAAAGCCTCTTTTGGGCAGCCGTCTGCTAAGCGGCATCTGGCCGCCTTCAAAGCCGGGACGCACGCCGCCGCCGCTTCTGGACCACTGACCGTCCTGACCGCGCGTAGACGTCTTGCCGTGACCAGATCCGATACCTCTGCCCACACGTTTGCTTTTCTTTTTGGAGCCCGGAGCCGGCTTTAATTCATAGATATTCACTCGTCCTGCCTCCTTTAAGCGTCTAGCACCTTAACCAGGTGCGTCACTTTATTAATCATTCCGCGAATGCATGCATTATCGTCATGCTCCACGATTGCGTTCATCTTTTTCAGACCAAGAGCTTCCAGCGTCGCCTTCTGATCTTTTGCATAGCCGATCGCGCTTTTCACGAGCTGAACCTTAATCTTTGCCGCTTTCTTTGCCATGATTTCTGGCCTCCTTATTTAAGCTGATCGACACTAATACCGCGAAGCCTTGCATACTCCTCCGCCGTCTTGAGCGCCTTTAAGCCTTCGAGCGTGGCCTTCACACAGTTGACCGGGGTGTTAGAGCCTTGTGACTTTGTCTTGATGTCTTTCACGCCTGCCAGCTCGAGCACCGCTCTGGCCGGTCCACCCGCGATAACACCGGTACCTTCTGATGCCGGCAACAACAACACACGGCCTCTTCCGAATATACCGATTACCTCGTGAGGAATCGTCGTTCCCACCAGGGGAACCTGTATCAAGCTGCGTTTGGCTTTCTGCACAGCCTTGGAAATCGCGTCCGGAATTTCCGCCGCTTTACCAAGACCCGCGCCCACACGGCCTTTTTCATCACCGACAACGACCAAAGCCGTAAATCTGAAGTTACGACCGCCCTTGACAACCTTGGCAACGCGGTTGACATAAACGAGCTTTTCCTTGAACTCCTGATCTTCTTCTCTCTTGAAGTTCTTGCGGCCGCCGCGCGGTGAGCCTTTATCGTTCTTTCTGTCGCCTTTTTGGAATGAATCGTTCCTCTGCACCAGATAAACCTCCTTTTAAAACTTGAGTCCGGCTTCTCTGGCGCCTTCTGCCAGCTGCTCAACTCTGCCCATATAGATATAACCGCCGCGGTCGAAAACAACCTGTTCGATACCGCCCGCGAGCGCTTTTCTGCCAATCGCCATACCAACGACCTTGGCCGCTTCCTTCTTGGTCTTGCCTTCGATGTCCTTCTTTACGTCGCTGCTCAGTGTGGAGGCACTTGCCAGCGTCACACCCTTCACATCGTCAATGATCTGAGCATAGATGTGGGTTGTGCTGCGGAACACGTTGAGCCTCGGCCTTTCCGTCGTACCCGAAATCTTGTTGCGTACCCTTAAGTGGCGCGCCTGCCTGATAGCATTTTTATCAAACTTTTTAATCACTTTTAAGCCACCTCTCTACATTCCGGTCTTGCCGACCTTGCGCAGAACTTCCTCGCCCTGATACCGTATGCCCTTGCCCTTATACGGTTCGGGAGGACGGATATCGCGAATATCTGCTGCAAACTGGCCGACAACCTGTTTGGATATGCCGGATACTTTGATGATGTTGGTTCCTTCCACATCCAGCGTGACGCCCTTTGTCTCAGGCACTTCAACCGGGTGAGAATAACCCACGTTCAACACGATCTTGTTGCCGCTCTTTTGTACTCTGTAACCCACGCCCACAACCTCAAGTGTTTTGGTAAACCCATCCGTGAGGCCCGTGACCATGTTGGCGATGATTGCTCGGGAGAGGCCGTGCATCGCCCGGGCTGTTTTATCATCTGAGCTGCGCTTCACATTCAAAACATCGTCTTCCACGCTGACTTCGATTTCAGACGGTATCTTTTCAGTAAGCTCGCCCCTTTTGCTTGTGACCTTAACGACATTGCCCGTCTCGACTGTCACCGTGACACCCGAGGGAATCGTTATAGGCATTCTACCGATTCTCGACATTTTTATCTCCTCCGCAAAAGCGTAATTTTCAATGCTGCGATCAGCCGCCGCCTTAAACGTGTGTTACCACACGTAAGCGAGAACCTCTCCGCCCACGCTATTTTCTCTCGCATCACGGTCAGTCATGACGCCTTTAGACGTGGATATGATGGCTATGCCAAGGCCGCCGAGTACTTTGGGGAGTTCATCCTTGTTGGCGTAAACCCTCAGGCCCGGTTTGCTGATCCTCTTGAGCCCATTGACGATAGACACATCCTTATCACCGTATTTTAGCGTGATGCGGATAACGCCCTGCGGGCCCTCTTCTTTATACTCATACCCCTTTATGAAGCCTTCCTTAAGCAGAATACCGGCAATTGCCTTCTTCATCTTGGAAGCGGGCATATCGATCACTTCGTGTTTTGCTCCAATCGCATTACGGATACGTGTAAGCATATCCGCCACAGGATCTGTTACTGGCATGTCAAATTCCTCCTTGTTTTATCGAACACAAAAGCCTACCAGCTCGCTTTTCTCACGCCGGGTATCTCGCCTTTGTAGGCAAGCTCCCTAAAACAGATACGACAGATGCCATATTTGCGAAGCACCGCATGCGGACGTCCGCAAATGCTGCAACGGGTATAGTTTCTCGTAGAGAATTTCGAGCCCTTCTGCTGTTTGTTTATCATCGACTTTTTAGCCACTTGGTTTTCCTCCCAACTTTCTCGTTAGCGCTTAAAAGGCATGCCGAGAAGCGTTAACAGCTCTCTGGCTTCCTCATCCGTTTTCGCTGTTGTGACCATCACAATATCCATACCGCGGATTTTATCCACGTTGTCGTAGACGATCTCGGGGAAAACAAGCTGTTCCTTAAGACCCAGCGCAAAATTGCCACGTCCGTCAAACGACGATGACGGGATACCCCGGAAGTCTCTGACTCGCGGCAGTGCAACGCTCATAAGCCTGTCTGCAAATTCATACATACGTGTGCCGCGCAATGTGACCTTCGCACCGATCTTCATACCTTCACGCAATTTGAAGTTTGCCACGCTCTTTTTGGCTTTTGTGACCACCGGTTTTTGACCCGCGATGATCATAAGCTCGTTCACCGCAGAATCCATCCCTTTGGGATTATCTTTCGTGTCGCCAAGCCCCATGTTGATGACGATCTTCTCAAGCTTGGGAACTTGCATCACGTTTTTATAGCCGAATTTTTTCATCAAGGCGGGTACAACCTCGCTTAAGTACGTATCCTTTAACCTAGGCATTTCCTATTCCTCCCTTACTTGTCGAACGTCTCGCCGCATTTTTTGCACACGCGAACTTTGCTTCCGTCTTCCAAAAGCTTAAAAGCAATACGCGTGGCTTTGCCGCATTTTCCGCAGACAAGCATGACCTTGCTGGCATAAATCGGCGCTTCTTGATGTATGATGCCGCCGGGCTTTCCCTGTCCTTTTGGCTTTTCGTGCTTCGTCGCCATATTGACTTTCTCAATGACAACTTTGCTGGTCTTGGGTTCGGCAACAAGCACCTTGCCCTTTTTGCCTTTGTCCTTCCCTGAGATCACAACAACCTTGTCATCTTTTTTTATATGCATTCTTGCCATGTCAATCCTGCCTTCCTATAATACCTCGGGCGCAAGAGAGACGATCTTCATATATTCCTTCTCTCTCAGTTCCCGCGCAACAGGTCCGAATATGCGCGTGCCCTTAGGCTGCTTCTGACTATCGATAATCACTGCCGCATTGTCATCGAACCGAATATAAGATCCGTCTTTACGGCGAACGCCATAGACGCTGCGCACCACGACGGCCTTAACGACGTCTTTCTTCTTGACAACTCCGCCAGGAGTCGCTGTTTT
>JAEWQS010000046.1 GCA_023399095.1 Bacillota bacterium | reverse complement strand
CGCCAAGCTAAGTGGCGGTGGCATTACAGCAGGTCTCCACACTGCTGCACCGCAAGCTGATGCGGAATTGTTCTTGCCTCCTTTTTTAACGTGCCTTGGGCGGTAACAGTGGAGCCACCCAAAGCCGTTTAGATGCATGAGAAAAATTAACCCGTTATGTCTTAGCCCTTTACGCTGCCAACTGCCACACCGCGCACAATGAACTTCGAAAGCATGAAGTAGATAATCATGACAGGAATGATTGCGATGGCGATTAGCATATAAACCTGACCCATATCGAATTTTAAAAAGTCCGCACTGCGCATCTGAGCGATTAATATCGGCAGAGTTCTCTTTTCTGCCGATTTTATCACAAGTGCCGGAACGAAATAGTTGTTCCAGGAGCTCACGAACGTAAATATCGCTTGAACGGCAAGCGCCGGTTTCATTATCGGAATAACAATTCGATTGAATGTACGGAACTCATTCGCCCCGTCAATTCGCGCAGCTTCAATAATCTCCAGCGGCAGTGCACTGTCCATATACTGCTTCATAAAGAAGAAGACGATAGGTGCCGCGATGGAGGGTATGATAAGTGGAGCCAAACTATCCATCATACCAAAATCATCGATCAAATTGAGGAAGCCAAGTGTCGAAACCTGCGTGGGAATCATCATAATCATCAGAATAAACGCATACGCCGTCTTCTTGAACTTAAAGTTGTACGCATGAACGCCGAACGCTGTGAGCGCAGAAAAATAGGTGCTGAGCAATGCCACGCAGCTGGACACAAACAAGCTGTTGATTATGCCGCTCATAACTGGCAGTGTCGTATTTTTTAAGACATTCTGCAGATTCACGAACAGCGATTTGCCCGGCAGAAAAGAGAACCCTTTCTGAATATCCGGATGTGCCCTTGTGGCATTAACGATTAAGATATAGAATGAGAACAGCGCAATAATCGCGATCAGCACCAATACGATATAGCAGAAAGTTCTCTTTAAGTTGAGTAAAGCGTGATGATGGCTGCTGTCAATCGACTTACTTTTCATTTTTTGCCGCCTCCTTCTTTATCCTTTTCTCTGATTTACCGTTGAGCAATTTAAACACGATACCGCTGAGCGCAGCTGTGACAATAAACAAATATACAGAAACCGCGCCGCCTAAGCCAAGATTCTTGTTATACAGATGCTTATTGAGCCACATAATAATCGTCATACTATTGCGATCCGGCCATCCGTCACCTTGCGTCAATATTTGAGGGATATCGAACATCTGCAGACCGCCTATCATGGATGTGATCAGCACATAAACCAGAATCGGACGAATCAAAGGCAGTGTCACCTTTTTAAACACCTGCCATGGACGTGCACCATCGATCTGTGCCGATTCAAACAAAGCGGGATCAATGCCCATAATACCTGCCATCAGCAGTATGGTCGTATTCCCGAACCACATCAGAAAATTCATCAGCGCAACAAGTCCTCGCGTTGCGCCGGTGCTGGCTATAATATGCAGCGGCTCCATACCGGCACTTTGAAGTATGGTGTCTACTGGGCCATTGTCTGTAAACAGCGCAAAAAACAACATAGAAAAAGCAGAGGCCATAATTAAATTCGGCATGTAGATAACAGATTTAAAGAAGCTTGTTCTGAGCCTGAGTCTAAGATCAGTAAACCAGGCACCGAGCAATAACGATATAGCGATCTGTGGAATAAACCCCATGATCCACATGATACCGGTATTCGCCAGGTATTTGAACAATTCGCCTTCAGCCATAACTGTTACATAATTTTGAAGCCCCACAAAGGTAGGACCAATCTGTATTAATCCCTGACGGTAATTTTCAAAGAAGCTGTTATAAAATGTTGAAAACAAAGGATAAAGTGTAAACAATGCAAACACGATGAAGAAGGGTGCAATAAAAATGTATCCCCACTTCCCGTAGCTTACCGACTTAACTTTCTTCTTAGGCATAGCAACTGTCGTCATAATATTCACCTCGATACAACTTTCGTCGTCGGGCCTGCCAGCGCGTTTGAAACGGTGCAGAAACCCGTATTAACAAGTTCAGGACGGGGCACGAGGCTGTGCCCCATCCTGTCACACTTGTCTTTCATCATGCTCTATCAGATGGGATGTCTATTATGACTGACGATCAGTTGAGACAAACCATCCAAGCATGACATCAACTGTATTATTCAGGTTTCTTGAGGTTCGGATACTTTTCGATAACAGCTGTGTAGAAGTTCGCAAGAGCTTCGTCCTTTGTCACAGTGCCGTTAAAGTAGTCGTGCATGGCTGTCTGAATTTCTTCGTTGCAGCCCTGGTCATACGGAGAAATGTTGCTCATGTCGATGTTCGGAGCAGCAGACGCAAACTTAGCGATATGGTTCTGTCCGCCAAGGAATTCAGAGCCGTAAGCCGAGTCGGCTGCAATCGCATCCATCGCGACCGAGTTATTACAGAAATCGTTGTATTCGTATGTGATGGCTTTAAGTGTCTCAGAATCACATGTCATTGTGTACATAACCTGCTTCACAAGGTTCAAGTTGTCTGTTCCGGCCGCGCCACAGATCCATGTGCCGCCCCAGTAGTAACCGGCAGGACCTTCGCAAGCTGCCCAATCACCATAGTTACCGTTGCCAGCTTCCAGCTTTCCGCCTTCAGCTTCGGGAACTTCAAGAGAGTTGCCCATCAGCACGAAGTCGAAGCCCCACGGCGGCATGAAGTAACCAAACACTTTGCTTCCGGGGCCCTGGTCTGCTGCCCACTGAGCATCCCACAGAATACTCTTGTTGTTATAGCCTTTATCTGTGTAATCCTTGGTCTGGTCAACCCACTTCATGATGTTGGCATCAATCTGAATCACACCATTGGCATCAACCCAAGGAGCCGACACGTTATTGGAGAATGTTCTGTATGCATCATCAAAACCGGTGAGCATCTTGTAGCCTTTTTCGCTCATCTGAGCAGCTACCGCGTCGAACTTCGCCCAATCGCTTAAGGATGCCTGAACTTCTTCAGGAACGTCCGTACCAAGAACTTCTTTGGCAAGCGAGCGTCTGTATGCGAAGAGGCCAGGTGTTGCCTGCCATGTGACGCCTTTAAGCACGCCGTTAGAATCTTTAGCGATGTCCTTTGTGTACTGATACTGATCGGCAAGATCTTCTTCCGTTAATCCCACTTCGCTTACCACGTCAAGCGTATAGGGGGTGTCAACGTATTTGCTCGCATAGTCAGCTTCGATCAGGAAGATATCAACCTTTTCATCAGCCGCAGCCGATTCCTGATTCAAAAGAGCAGCGTCGAGCGCGTTCTGATAAGCATTGTCCTCGTTAGGCGTGATCACAAAGTTTACTGTAACGCCCTCGGGAACCAAGCCTGCTTCGTCAAAGAATTTTGCGAATCTGTCCTGGAACTCTGTGTTCCAGCAATGAATGTTAAGCACTGTGCCTGTATCTGCAGGGGCTTCTACAGGGGCTTCTTCAGACACCTCAGTGGACGGCTTTTCCGCAGAAGCAGATTCAGCGGGAGCGCTCTCGGACGGTTGGGCTGCCGGCGTACCGCAAGCGGCCAGCGAGACCAGCATGACCAAAGCAACCATGCTGACAATCAGCATTTTTAAAGTTCTCATATTTCTCCTCCTTTTTTATTGCACACGCTAAGGTTTTTGTACGCATGCCAATTTTATAAAAATTTATCATAGGTTCTATGAGAACCGTTCTTACAGATCAACAACACTCATTGTGCGGTTAAGCTTTTTTACCGACTTACCTTCAACGATGTGTCCGGGGACGACCACCTGCTGCGGAATAAACGTTTTGGGCGAAACGATCGCCTCAATGAGCTTCGCCGCCGCTTCGCGCCCCAGCGCTTCAGTATCCTGCTTGAGTGTGGTCAGGCGCGGGCGCAGCACTTGCGACAAGTAAATGCCATCGTGTCCCACCACACTGATATCCTCGGGAATCTCAAGCCCGTGACGTTCTATCTCATTCATACCGCCGATAAAGGAAAAATCGTCGGGGTACATGATGCAAGTGGGCCGTATAGGCAGCGCAAGCAGCTCGCGCGTGGCAAGGCCACTGGCTTTGGGATCGTGGTAGATCGCCGGTTTGACGTATTCGTCTGGCGGATCGATACCAAGCTCTCTGCATGTTTTGTGAAAGCTGGCAAGGCGTTTCTGTGTCACCGAGGTATCCTCGCCGTGTATATACGCAATACGTCTGTGTCCGCAGTCGTAAAGATACTTCACCATTTGGCAGACGCATTGGACGTTGTCGGATAAAATAGCGGTTCTGTTGTCAAAAACGTGATCAATCGTGACGGTAGGTATTTCGCTGTTCACAAGCTCAACGACATCCGGATCTTTAAAGTTAACGCTCGCAATCACCACACCGTCACAGTTGCGGTACTTACAGTGCTCGTAGTAGCTCATCTGGAACTGGCCAATATTCTTGCTGATAAATGTGATATCGAAGCCGCGCTTTTCTGCTTCTACCTTAAAGCTGTTAAGGACAGACGAAAAGTATTCATGTGTCAGGCCGCTCTGTGTTTGATCAATAAACAATACACCAATATTATTAGAACGGTTCGTTTTGAGAGCACGCGCCGTCGCGTTGGGCAGGTAACCCATTTCTTTGGCCACACTGCGCACATACGCTGCCGTATCTTCCCCAATATCGGAATACCCATTGAGTGCTTTGCTGACTGTTGCGGAAGAAACGCCGCATCTTTTTGATATATCCTTAATTGTTACCATTCTATATAACACTCCTCGAAAACGATTTATAATGGATTGTACACGTTTTCGCCTAAAACATCAATAATACAACAGTTATCGTACAAGCTTTATTTCTTAATCGTTTTCGCGATTTAATTATATAGCATCATTTCACATAAAGTCAAGAGGATATAATAATAAAAAAATCGCAATATTAGATGCTTTTAAGCTCTTTTTTAGACTTATATTAGAAATCGACTCTATTTTTTATAAATATCTTTACTTTTCGAACTGTATTGTATAAAATACTCCACAGATAGCGTAATCGTTATCGTTCACATTAATGTATAAAACACAGGAGACCATCACCATGAAATACGGCCATTTCGACGATTCAGCAAGGGAATATGTCATTGAGACACCTGCCACACCCCTGCCATGGATCAATTATCTGGGCAGCAGTGACTTTTTCAGTATCATTTCCAACACAGGTGGTGGATACTGCTTTTACAAGGACGCAAAGCTGCGCCGTCTCACTCGCTACCGTTACAACAATGTGCCCTACGATCAGGACGGCCGTCACTACTATATTAAAGATGAAGGAACACTCTGGAACCCAGGGTTCCTGCCCTGCAAAACGGCACTTGACAGCTACAAATGCCGCCATGGGCTCAATTATACGATTTTTGAAAGTGTCAAAAATGATCTTTCGGTCAAACTGACATGCTTTGTTCCTCTTAATGACACCTGCGAGATCAATTTGCTGACGGTGAAGAATGAGAGCCAAAACGAAAAAAGCATCCAGCTTTACAGTGCCATCGAGTGGTGTCTGTGGGACACCGTGGATGATTCGCAGAACTTCCAGCGCAACTTAAGCATCGGTGAGGTTGAGATTGATGGCAGTGCGCTTTATCACAAATCCGAATACCGCGAACGTCGTGATCATTACGCGTTTTACAACGTGAACGCACCTTTAAGCGGCTATGATACTGACCGGGAATCGTTCCTTGGGCGTTTTGGTTCCTGGGAAGCGCCAAAAATGGTACAGATGGGTCAAAGCGGCGGCAGCAATGCCAGCGGTTGGGCGCCTATGGCGAGCCACCGCATCGATTTAACGCTTGCCCCTGGTGAAGAAAAAAGCTTCATATTCATTATAGGCTATATAGAAAACGACCAGAAAGACAAATGGGAAAGCAAAGGCATTATCAACAAAACAAAAGCCAAAGCCATGATGGCGCGGTATGCCGATACGACTGCGGTCGAGTCCGCTTTTCAAGCGCTGAAGGATCACTGGTCACAGTTGCTTGAGCGTTTTCACATCACGAGCCCCAACGAAAAACTAAACCGCATGGTGAACATCTGGCATCAATATCAATGTATGATGACGTTTAACCTAAGTCGAAGCGCCAGCTACTTTGAAAGTGGCGTGGGGCGCGGCATGGGCTTTAGAGACAGCTGTCAGGATCTGCTCGGCTTCGTTCATCTCGTCCCCGAACGCGCACGGCAGCGCATACTCGATATCGCCGCCGTTCAGTTTGAAGACGGCAGCACATATCATCAATATCAGCCGCTCACCAAGCGCGGCAACGCCGACGTGGGCACCGGCTTTAACGACGACCCGCTCTGGCTTGTTGCCTGCACCGCAGCATACATCCGCGAAACAGGCAAGGCGGACATACTCAGTGAGATGGTGCCGTTCGACAATCAGCTCGGCAGCGAAAAGCCGCTTTTTGAGCATCTGCGCCGCAGCATCAACTACACTGTGACGCACAAAGGGCCGCACGGCTTGCCGCTGATCGGCCGTGCGGACTGGAACGACTGCCTCAATTTGAATTGCTTCTCCGAAAAACCGGGCGAGAGCTTCCAGACTGTGGCCAACTTTGAAAGCGGCAAAGCCGAAAGTGTGCTGATTGCGGGCATTTTTGTGAAATACGCCAAAGAATACGCCGACCTATGCCGTTTTTACGGCTCAAAAGAAGAAGCGGACGCGGTACTGCGCGAGGTTGATACAATTTCTCAGGCAGTGCTGGAAAACGGCTGGGATGGCGAATGGTTCCTGCGCGCTTATGACGCTTTTGAAAACAAAGTCGGCAGCCATGAATGTGAGGAAGGGCAAATCTTCATCGAGCCTCAGGGATTCTGCGTCATGGCGGGCATCGGCATCGAGGAAGGATATGCCGAGCGTGCGCTCGCGTCAGTCAGAACGCGCCTTCTTAACGACTTTGGCATCGAGCTGCTTGCGCCCTGCTATTCGGAATATCACAAGGAGCTCGGTGAAATCACGAGCTACCCTGCATCCTATAAAGAGAACGGTTCTGTGTTCTGCCACAACAACCCGTGGGTAAGCATTGCGGAAACGAAGCTTGGCCATGCCGAGGAGGCATTCGACACATATCGCCGCAGCTGTCCCTCTTATGTCGAGGAGTTCAGCGATATCCACAGGACAGAGCCTTATGTATACAGTCAAATGATTGCCGGCCGCAAAGCCCCGCGCTACGGTGAAGCCAAAAACAGCTGGCTCACCGGCACAGCCGCCTGGTCCTTTGTCTGTGTCAGTCAGGCGCTTCTCGGTATCACGCCGCACTATAACGGCCTGATGATCAATCCATGCGTACCCGCAGAGCTCAGCAACTACACAGTCAAACGCCAGTTCCGCGGTGCGCTTTATACCGTCACCGTCCATAACACCGATAAAAAGGTGTTTAAAATGAAGGTGGATGGCAAGCCTGTCAACGGCAACATCATACCGTTTGAAGATGGCAAAGAAGAATATCAGGTTGAGGTGTTTATCTGATGGCTTTCCCAAAGGACTTCATTTGGGGTGCTGCCAGCTCCGCTTATCAAACAGAGGGCGCCTTTAACGAAGATGGCAAGGGCCTCAGCGTCTGGGACGATTTCTGCCGTTTCAAGGGTGTCATTACCAATAACCACAATGGCGAAATTGCGTGCGATGCGTATCATCGCTTCGCTGAAGACATTTCGATCATGAAGAAGCTCAATCTTAAAGCATATCGCTTTTCATTGAGCTGGCCGCGCATACTCCCAGAAGGACGCGGCACGGTTAACAAGAAAGGACTCGCTTTCTACGACGCGCTCGTCGACATGCTGCTGGAGAACGGCATCGAGCCTATCATTACGTTGTATCATTGGGATACGCCGTCCGCCGTTCACATGCAGGGCGGCTGGCTATGTCGTGATACCATTTACGCATTTGAAGAATATTCAGCGGTTGTCGCGCGTCATTTTGCTGGGCGGGTAAAAACGTATATTCCATTAAACGAGCAACAATGCTTTGTCTGTCTGGGATATGAGCGCGGCATCCATGCGCCCGGTCTTCGTCTGCCGCTTGAAAGCATATTCACATGCATGCACAACTCGCTGCTTGCACAAGGGCTTTCCATTAAAGCGCTGCGTGAAAACAGCCCTGATTCCGTCCGTATCGGTTCAGCCTCCACCGGTCGGCTTTGCTACCCGACAAATGACACGCCCGCGCTCTGCGACGCGGCGGAAAAATCAAGCTTCGCCGTATCCGGGGACGACTGGCTGTTCTCGCACAACCTTTTTCTCGATCCGCTGATATTGGGCCGATATCCCGAATGTGACGTGCCCGGATTCAATGAATTTGCGTCATCGGTTTCCGATGAAGACTGGCAGATTATCAAGCAACCTATCGATTTTGTCGGCCTCAATATATACAACGGACGGCTTGTTGATGAAAACGGCGATGATATTGAAAAGTATCCGGGGTTCCCTCGCACAGCCATGAAATGGCCTGTGACGCCCGAGGTGCTGCGCTTCGGCCCCCGCTTCATACACAAGCGATACGGCTTGCCCGTGATGATCACTGAGAACGGTCAGTCTTGCAACGACCGCATATTCCTTGATGGTCAGGTGCACGACCTCGGTCGCATCGATTTTCTGCACCGCTATTTAATTGAGCTGCGCAAGGCCTGCGACGACGGCATACCGATCAGCGGCTACCTGCATTGGAGCCTTTCGGATAACTTTGAATGGCACAACGGGTATGACGAGCGCTTTGGCCTTGTTTATATCGATTACCCCACTCAATGTCGCATCCTTAAGGATTCCGCGCATTGGTTTTGCGAAGTGGCAGCCACCAACGGGATACATATTTAACGCCAGCTAGCGAAACGAACATTTCGCTTCTTTCCTTCATTATTTTCTTCCCAATTTATTTTATTTTGGCATTGTCTCTTGACAGATGCCTTTGTTTTGCTCTATTATATTCTCACAAACTATATTCACTATGTATATAGTTGAAAAGAGTATAGTAAAGGAGCTTATGATGCCGCAAAGACACTGTCATCCCATGCAACGATTTATGGAGGTCTGCCTGCTCGTTTTGCTCTATGATGAGAAAAAGGAATGCCATGGCTATTCCCTCGCTGAAAAGCTCAAAGACTTCGGTTTCAAAGACGAAGAGCTCAATATCAGCACACTTTACCGTACGTTGCGCCAAATGGAGCAGAGCGCATGGGTACATTCACATTGGGAAACCGGCGGACAAGGGCCTCAGCGGCGTGTTTACAGCATCACGGCACAAGGGCGAAAGGCCCTCGATGAATGGATTGTTGTGCTGCAAAGCAGGCGTGAGCGCATTGGCAAGCTTCTTGATTCATATGCCGCGCTTGAAAAAGACAATAAATAAGGAGAAAACTCAATGGGTATTGATACAATCATCTTTTATTCTCTCGCCGCAGTACTGACTGTGGTTTCATTGATCAAAAGCAGAGAAAAAACAAAAAAGGCATTTATCAAGGCATGGAAAGCCTTCGAAAACATATTGCCGCAGCTCATCGGCATCATGATACTCGTGGGTGTGGTGCTTGCTCTGCTCGACCCGGCCACAATCGGCAGTATCATTGGCGCACAATCGGGATGGATCGGCGTACTGCTCGGGACCGCTATCGGTGCGATTACGCTGATGCCGGGATTCGTGGCGTTCCCTACTGCCGCGCTGCTGCTCGTTTCTGGCGCGGGATATATGCAGATCGGCGCGTTTGTATCCTCGCTGATGATGGTGGGCACGGTGACGCTGCCCGTGGAGTTTAAATATTTTGGTAAAAAGGCGGCACTTCTGCGCAACGCATTCGCGCTGGTGTTTGCGTTAGTTGTCGCTTTTGTGATCGGAAAGGTGATGGGTGAGATATGAATAAGGATATGAGCCTCAAAAAGAGGCTGAAACGATATATATGGCCCCTGATAACGGTGGCGGGGCTGGCCGCTCTTGCGATATTCGTGCCGGGTGTGGGCATGCAGGCATTTTCCTCAACCGTATCGGGTTTTAAACAAATGCTGCTCGTGATACCGCCGGTATTCGTATTGCTGGGGCTGCTCGATGTCTGGATACCACGCGAAACGATGGTGCGATTCATGGGCGAAGGCTCTGGGCTCAAAGGCGCTGCGCTTGCTTTGCTGCTGGGCAGCGCTGCCGCAGGACCACTCTATGCAGCGTTTCCTGTCGCGGGCGTGTTCATGAAAAAAGGCGCCACATTTATCAATGTGCTGCTGTTCCTCGGTGCATGGTCTACCACCAAGGTGCCGATGGTGCTGTTTGAACTGGCAGCCATGGGCCCGCTGTTCACACTCACGCGCCTTGGCTTAAGCATTATCGGCATATCCGTTATCGCAGTCACTGTCAACCGGCTGACGGGACAAAACCAAATTTCACAGATATATGAAAATGCCCGCGAGCTTTAAGCTCCGGGCATTTAATTTGTCGAAAAACCTACGGTTTTCCGCCAGTTTACCGGCTTTGCTTGTTCCTCGCAAAACTCGAAACTACGCAAACCCGCAATGTGTGGGCTGCGCGGGTAAAACCCGTCTTGCCCACGAATTATATCTAAACCTTTTTCAATAGCCCGAAGCTTAAACATTCGGGCATTCTCCATACACCAATAATGCGATTTACCAATGGATGCTCTTTTACTGCACCGGCGGCTGCGGCAATGGCGGAACAGGCTGCTTTTCCTTCACAAGTGCGAATATGCCGCCCAATGTACACAGCACCATTGTGAGCCAGTTACCGGAAAGAAGCAGGCTGATACCGGCCGAGACGATCATCAGCACCCCTGCCGTTACGTTCTTCTTGTCTACCATCAAACCACCGACCAGACCAAGAACGCCGCCCACCGCATTGAGCACGCCAATAACGATCAGCACAACACCCAAAATGCCCGCCGTCCAGTTCATAATCATATTGGATGCAAAGCCCATGTCCATATCCATGTACATGGTGTCAAACAAATCCGTGATAAAGCTGGTGTCTGTGCTCATGAAAACAATGCCGCCGATGATGCAAAGCAGTGCAAAAAGCAGCGACACCGCGCCGCCCACAATACCAAGAACCTTACTTGCTTTTCTCATAGTAACCCTCCTGCCCATTTAGAGCTTGTATAATTTATGATAACTTTAATATTATACAGTATATGGTCTCATTTCTCAAGCCAGAACAAACATAGTGTCAATAATCTAAAAAGAGTTCTCTTTGGTGCATGTAAATAGTGAGTACAAACTGTCGAGTCTAAAAAAACTAGTGTGATAGCGGTTAAGGTTCAAAGAGCTTATCAGACTGCTAAAAGATAATAAATGGTGGCAAAAGAATCTGGCCTTCGCCGAGTACCGAGAACAATGCTTTTATTCTACAATCTATAGTTCGTCTAGTATCCGGTAAAAAGCCTCGTGTATTATAGCTCTGTCCTCGCCTCGGGAGATACAGACCAGGCTATGGAAGGGCATAACAGAAACTTTATAACCCCAATTGCGTTCGTCTGCGATACGCACCGACACCGACGTTAATGCGGCTTCAAGCTCATCTTGCTGCGTCTTGGTCAGTTCGTTTGTCTTGAACCAGATGAATATATCGCTGTTTTTCAACTCACGGCCGGCTGTTTCTTTCACGACATCGCTGCCTGCAAAACCGAAAAATATTTGCATTTCGTCGGAGATCAATTCACGCACCGACACTTGATCTTGACTAAAACACGACGCAAGGCGCTTGGTGCCCAGTTCCGCAGATAAGTCGATGAGCGCATCGCGGAGTGCGGTTTTCTTTTCAACAAGTTGCGTAATCGAAAAAACGATGTTATCAAAAGACTGTCCACTGGTAAAAAGGTTGCTGTACGGGTGAGGATAAAGTTTGTCGTCTTTGATTTCAGGATACGATTCGTACGGCATACCGACATAATAATCAATGTCCAACGTCTCAATCGGATGTTCGTTATTAATTAAAAAGAGCATATACGTTTTGCTATATTCGAGCGGAGGAATATCGGGATGCCATATGTTCACATCGTTGTAACGCCACCCGTGCTGCCACACAGTGATGGTGCCTCTTTGCTTCAGACTACCTTTTATCGGCTTATCGATACGGACGGTGTACTTAATCATCGTATCTTGCAACGGGTCATCCTTACGGTTAGGCTCGCCGTCTTCATATAAAAAGACTTCGATATCCAGAACAGTGGCGACAAAAATATAGTCTGTCTTATCAACTAATTCCTCTAAGGATTGATGAATTACCCAGTCAAAACTTATCATGGGTAAAACGTCCTCATATTTCTCCCACGGCTCAAACGTGACACGCGGCTGCTGTGTTTCGGACACCACAGCGTTTGGAGAGGCTGATGGCGTATGAGAAGTGGCTGTCGTTTCTTTTTGACCAGTGCACGCGCTGCAGACCAATAACAGCAGCATGATTATAATCGTCATCTTTTTCATAAATGTCTCCATACCAAAAATACAATAAATAGACGTTTATGGATGGTGATTTGTTCCACATAAGTTAGATTGCCTTGAATATGTATATGTCTCGTAATGAAAAATCGCTTTATATTTTTTCCGTCTGAGCATGATCCGTCTGCTTTTCGTCTTTTACTATGAACTTAAAGCCAAGATTCATCAACCCTCTGAACATATTTCCTAAAAACCGCCGAACTGCATGAGCGTCTATTGGATAAAAGTAACTATCTTTTTCCTTATAATAAGCATAGTCCGCGGGGCAAACTTCTTTATAAGATTCAAAAGCGCTCATTGTCTTAAACGCGTTAAAGTATGCGATGTCTGCAAAACCGGGCAGCTTGCGTTTATCTTTGCTCATCGCTTTATAAAACGCCTTTGTGTTTTTGCGCATCTGTTTGGCCGCCTTTTTTTCGAGCATCGGCATACAAATGGGCGGCATCGGTACCCCGAGCTTTAAGGATTTCTTCGCGCCTGCCGACAGCAAAGCCAGCTGCTCCAGCGCCTGTTTCATACCCATCACGCCGCCGACCGTGGACACAGCAAGAAATGCTTTGTCAAAAAAACAGGGCCGGTGCAGCGTATAAGCAAATCTGTCGATAAAGTTCTTCATGAGCGCAGGCACACCCATCGCGTAGGTGGGCGCGGCAATGATGATGCCATCCGCCTCCATCATTTTTGAATAAATCATATCGCGGTCGTCCTTTAATGGGCATTTGTCTTTGCCTTTGGCAAAGCATGTGAAGCACCCCTTACACATCTCTAAGCGGCAGTCCGCTAAGAACAGATATTCAAAATCAAACTTTTCATCCATGTTCACCAGAACGTCCTTAACGCGCTCCACCGCCTTATATGTATTGCCCTTTTTTCGCGGGCTGCCCATAATCGCCAATACCTTCATCTGTTTTGATCTCCTTGCTGCAAAATGTAGCGAGTAAAGTAGTCGTTGTGTTGTTTCATTTTCTTATCAATCACTTCAAGGCTCGGGCTGTCGTGCAGCAAATTCTGTTCAAAGTAAAGATACACGATATACGCGTTGTACTCTTCAGCAAGCACACGCGTATCCATATCGCGGATGAGCCCTTTTTCCGCCATCAGATCGAGAACATGCTTTGTGGTCTGTGCGGGATTATCAATCAGCACCTTTACAAAAGAATCACGCACAGACCGGCTGTAATGCTGTTCCATCGTAATGATTTTTGCGATCTTTAGCACTGTTGGTTCCCACATCACCTGTTTAAACCGCTCAAAGGCGAGCTCAAAGTATTGGCTGGGCGAATCTATTTCCGGCATCTGCACATCCGTCTGTGTGAGCTTTTCGCTGAAAAGCGCAAAGATGCTGTTCAGAATGTCTTCCTTGCTCTCATAGTGCTTATAAAGCGAGCTTGCCTTTATTCCCACCTCTTTTGCAATTTGTCGCATTGTGACTTCCTTGAATCCATATTGCGCAAACAGATCGATGGACACATCAAGTATCTTTTGCTTGGTCGTCGGCTCGGCTTGCTGCGGCATAATAACTCCTTTGGCTAACGCTTGTTATCTTGAGTATAGGCTAACGCATGTTATCCGTCAATCCCCTATACTACTATCTTAAAAAAAAGATTGTAAAAAGCATTTTTATCGATAAAAATATATTGACACTCTTTTCACAATCTCGTATAATTTAATTGTGAAATGATTCACAACTAAGAGCGTTTAACCGCCTCAATTATGAAAACTTAAACCCACAAGGGTTTGAAATAAAATTTATAACAAGGAGAATATAGCGATGGCAACCGAAAAAAAAGCGCAGGATTTAAACGCCGTCATAGACGGTCTGGTGAAAAATGCGAACGACGCTTTGAAAGCCTATATGGCGATGGATCAGAAGCAGATCGACGACATGGTACACGCCATGACGCTGGCCGGTCTCGACAACCACATGCGTCTTGCAAAGATGGCCGTGGAAGAAACAGGCCGCGGCGTTTTTGAAGACAAAGTCATCAAAAACATATTCGCGACCGAATACATCTGGCACAGCATCAAGGATCAGAAGACCGTGGGCATTGTGGACGAAAGCGAGCTGGAAGGGTATGTGGAAGTCGCGGAACCCGTTGGTATTATCGCGGGCGTGACGCCCGTCACTAACCCCACTTCCACGACGATGTTCAAAGCGCTGATTGCCGCGAAAACACGGAACCCGATCATATTCGCGTTCCATCCGTCGGCACAAAAGTGCTCGCTTGAATCCGCAAAGGTGCTGCGTGACGCGGCTGTGAAGCATGGCGGCCCCGAAAACCTCATACAGTGGATCGAAGCGCCGTCCATTGAAGCAACAAACGCCCTGATGAACCATCCCAACGTGTCTTTGATACTCGCCACGGGCGGCTCCGGCATGGTGCGAAGCGCATACAGCGCGGGCAAACCGGCGCTCGGCGTGGGCCCCGGCAACGTGC
>JAEWQS010000037.1 GCA_023399095.1 Bacillota bacterium | reverse complement strand
GACGATAATTTGATTGCTGTGGCCTATAACAATGATTCGGTTATGAAAAGCAATGTGTACGGCATTGCCGAGCCCATTATCATGAACGAAAGTGAGCAGGCAGAGCCGGATGTCGTTCTCGTGCCGGGAGTGGCATTTGATTCCGCGTTGAACCGTATCGGCTACGGCGTGGGCTACTTTGACAGGTTTCTAAAACAAACAAACGCGCTGAAAATCGGCATCTGTTACGATATGCAGATCGTCCCCAAGATCGATGCGGAGCCATATGATATCATGATGGACATACTTGTGACCGACAGGCGCGTGATCGGTCCCTACTGATGCGCGTCATTGCGGGGGCTTACAAGGGCAGACGCCTTGATTGCCCCAAAGGGGATGCCGTACGGCCCACCACCGACAAGGTCAAGGAAGCCATGTTCGGTGCCATTCAGTTTAAGATACAAGGCGCGAAGGTGCTGGATGCGTTTGCTGGCAGCGGCGCGCTGGGCATTGAGGCGCTGTCGCGCGGGGCAGAACATGTCGATTTTGTGGAGAAAAACAGAACCTGCTTAAAAACACTCGAGCAAAACCTAAGCGCGATAGGAGCAAAAAACTGCCGCGTTTATGGCGGCGATGTGATTAAACTTTTGCCGTCTATGGGCTTTTACGATATCATGTTTCTTGATCCGCCATATGACGAAGGCCTGTATGGCCCGGTGCTTGAAGCGGCGCGTGAGGGCGGCAAACTCGCTCTTGGCGCGACTATTGTACTTGAATGTCGTAAAAAGTTTGATTTTGTGCTCCCAATGGGGTATAATTTGACAAAAAGCAAGGACTACGGTGATATTTCGCTCTGGTTTGTCACATACGGAGATAAAAGTGATTAAATGCGTATACCCCGGAAGCTTCGATCCGGTAACTTCCGGCCACTTGGATATTATCACACGTGCGGCGGCGATGTTTGACGACGTGACGGTGGCGGTGCTTGTCAACAAGAACAAAAGACCTGCGTTTTCAGTCGAACAGCGCATGGACTTTATCAGCCGGAGCACAGCACATTTGCCGGGTGTTCAGGTGGACTGCTTTTCCGGACTTCTTGTGGACTATATGAAAAAGAAGGACGCAAATCTCGTGATACGCGGGTTGCGCGCCATATCCGACTTTGAGTACGAGTTTCAGATGGCTGCGATGAACGCCAAGCTGGCAAAGGATGTCGAAACCATATTTTTAATGACGGACATAAATCACTCGTTTTTGAGCTCCAGTATGGTCAAAGAACTGGTGTATCACGGCGGTGATATCACGGGTCTGGTGCCGGATGAGATCAAAGACGATGTGATCAATAAATATCGCAGGTGATTATATGAAAATTCTTGAACTGCTCGATGAACTGCTCGATGAAATTGAAAACAGCCCCAAAGCGGTATTTTCCAGCAAGCGCTCCGTAGACTATGATATTGTCATGGAGATTATTGTCGATTTGAAAAACGCCCTGCCGCAGGAGCTGCTCGATGCTGAGGAGATCATAAAGGAAAAAGAGAAAATATTGTCTTCTGCGCGTGAAGAAGGCACATCTATCGTCAAGAGCGCCGAAGATGAGCTGCAGACCCGCGTGTCCGACAATTCCGTGGTGCAGGAAGCGGAGGCACAATCCAAAGAAATCATAAAAAAGGCCGAAGATACCGCAAAGCAAATTGCGCTGGGCGCCAAGGAATACGCGGACGATATTCTGGCCGAGGTGGAAACATATTTCGCCGATTATCTGAAGATGTTAAGAAAAAACAGGCAGGAGCTATCGAGCAAACGGAAAAGCTGAGCGCTTTGATCGTCCCTTCCAAATTTTTATAATGAGCAGCACCGCAAGTGCCGCTGCCGCAAAAATGACGCCGCCATACGCGGCTGTTTTTGTTTCCGCTCCGATATTCGAAGCGGATGCGGCAAGAGGAAACACGGCGAGCAACAAAGATGTGAAGCCAAAGGCCAGCATTGCCTGAATGCTTTTGGCGAGCAGAAAACCCTTGGGCTTTAGGCCGCTTGCGGCCAGCATGGCGGTGGTCTGCAAATGAATGCACATGCCGCCGAACGTGATGATGCCAGCAATAAGGGGCAGCTTTATGCTTATGGGCAAGCTCAAAGCCGCGGCGCGCGCGCAGCCAGATGTCATCTCCACACCACCGTAAAGCAGCGCATTGACGCTTTCGCTGTCGAGTCCCGCCAATTTTGTAACCGGCATATAGACCCAACCCAGCGCATCCATCACGCCTGTCACCGAAAGCATTTCCAGCACAACCGAAAACAATATGATGAAGCCGCCCACCTTGAGCAGCACAATGAGCGCTTTTTCGACGCTGTTTGAGAGCATCTCGCCCACGGGCGGGCAAGCCGCCGCGTCTTTTTTAAATCGCGCCAAAGCGTCCTTAAAGCGTGGCCTTGGCGTGTCGTGAACCTTTAGACGCTGACGGCGCGCGAAAATTCCAAAAAGTATACCCAGTGCGATGGCCGAAAGGTAATGCGCGACGGCGAGATAAACGCCCGCCTCGGGCAATCTCAATAGACCTGTGCATACGGTGCCTGTCATGAAAACGGGGCCGGATACGCTGGTGAAGCGCACAATGCGCTGAGCTTCCGCTTCGGTGATTTGCTTGCTCTCATAAAGCTCGCCCGAAAGCCGTGCGCCCACGGGATATCCTGACATTGCCGACGCGATAAACACATACGCTGACTCGCCGGGCGCGTAAAAAAGCGCGCGCGTCACGGGCGCGAAGACATGCGCGATGAGCCGCACGATGCCTGTTTCTAATAGCAGAAACGAAGCCGCCATAAACGGAAAAAGCGCGGGCAGCACGGCGGTCAGCCACAGGCTCAGCCCATAGCGCGCACTGTTCAAGCAGTTTTCGGGGTAAATGAGCAGCAGTACCGCCATTGCAGCCACGGCGGCGATAAGCACCACTTTCTTTTTCATATAATCACACCTACGTTTAATGATATGAGCAGTAAGTTGAGCGTATGAAACGGGACGAAGAATCGGTTTTTTCGGTTTTATTAAAAATTTTCAAAATTTCTCATAGCGTTTTCATAGTTTGAAAACGTCTAACTATGGGAAGAAAAGCGAGGTGTAATTATGAGACGATTTTTTACTATCATATTTACGATAGTCATTTTGTGCAGTGCTGTCGGCTGCCAACTAAAAGATCATATAGATGCCCAAATAGATGCCCAAATGCAAGGCGATACGGATACCGAAGCAAAAGGTGATGTGAACTTTTATAATGCATCGTCTGGAAAGATATTAACCGATCTAAGCGACAGGTTCGATTTCAAGATTGAGAAATGGAAGTATTATTTTGACGGAGAATCAGATCAGGATAGGATACTTTTTTCTGTGACTATAAAAAACAAAACAGAAGAGAGGTTGGACAATTTTGTTGCCAAAATTGTGCTGAATGAAGAAGCGTCAGACCTTATTGCAAGCGGTATCACGACTTATTATACCTATGAACCATTCGACCTGATTCCGCAAACAACGACAAATGGCATTTCTTACTCGTTTGATTTGCTGGTTGAAAAAGATGAGTGGCTGAGTGAAATCGGCGCTGATAAAAATGAGCTGCTGGACAAGATCAGAAATATCACTTTAGAGATGAAGTGGGATGGCGGAGAAGAGACGGTGCTGATTGTTTGCGATGAATTACAAATGAATGAGCAGTAGTGAAGCAATCATCAATTAAAAAAATCTGCTTTTATGGCGTCATATTATCCTGAACTGGCGTGTCTATATAAAGAGAGAAAGGGACTAAGAATACCTACCACATATTAGCAGTAGTATCGCGGGAAGAAACTGAGTTTATATTTATTGTTAGGCGTTATTAGTAACGCTAGCAGTTTTGCTATAAGCAGACTTAGACTAAGTTTTCACAGATATAAGGGATGTGATGCGTATGAGGGTATAGAAAAGTCCTTGCAAAAACCCATGGCGTCAACCCTCCCGCAAAGCGGTAGCTGGATTACCAAGGACTATAAGCATGAAGGTAGCACAAAGAAATGGTATTACCGAGCAAAATTGAATTCATTTAATAAATTATTGAGATTTGTTAATGAAGAAGGAAAATTCAAATGAAAAGAAAATTTTTTGGAAGAACATTCACACTTGTTGCTGCTATTGTATTGGTATTTGCATTTGCTGGAAATGCATTGGCCGGTACTGATTATGGCTCATGGACATCTTCAACCTGCATGAATGGATTTACGGCTAGTGACCCGTTAACCAAGACAACGACTAATTGGGATCACTTTACGCCAAAACCTGCATATGTAAGATATGCTATTGACGGATATGTAAGTGACGAAGGGTGGATGAATGCGTATGTCAGGACTCCAGGTGGTACACGAATGTCTGGTGATTGTACTTGTTGGAAAAATGAAGACGACAATGTAGCCATTTACGATAAAGCAAATTCTTACAACACGCTGAGAGTAAGAATCGAAAATTTAGATTATCCTGGTCAATATAACATGAGGTCGGGAGGCAATTTTGAAGCTAACTATAACAATAATTAAATAGTGATAAGATATTTCACCCTCAATCTGCTGTTATCCTCCAGATTGGGGGTGGATATATATTTGTTAAGGAGCAAAACTGATGAATAGAAATATCGGACTCATTGCCTTACTCTTATTTTTGCTGTTGCTAAGCGCATGTCAAGCGACACCTGATAAAGAAGTGGTTATTAATAAAAATGACGGAAAATTGGAAGAGGTTATTTCTTCTAAAGCTGTTGACTCTGAACAAACAATTATTGCAAATCAGTCAGAAGATGAGTCAGCAGATAAATCAGAACCGGGTGTGCTGTCGGAAAGATGGTCACAGACCTATAACATACAAGGGCTTGATTGTGTGATTGATGCGGATATCATTTTACCGGATAAAAAAGAGTTTCCGGTATATAAGATTAATCAGCGGGAATTTGATGAGAACACAATGCAAAAAGTATTGCAGTACTTTATTAAAGACGCGACAGGTATGCGCGAGATGTCACCGACAAAAGAAGAGATGGAGATGGAATTAATACTGGCAAAACGAGGGTGGTATACAGAAGTTGACGGCGTTGTCACATGGGAACCATATGAAGGTCAGCAGGAGGATATTGCAAGGCTCGAAGGGCAGATTAAAAATACTGGAGAGGAAGTTTTCTTTCCCGTAACGGACGATATTGTATTGCCGAAAGCGGATACTTACGCAATGCCGGATGGAAGCAGAGTGCATGTGCGCGCTGAAACCGATAGTATTTATATTGAACCTTTAAAATTCGGAATCGTTCAACCGGAATCTTGGGTGATAGCAGGAGACGCTTATCCGGGAGAGCCTAAAGGTACCACCTTAGACAACGTAAAAATCAGTCAACAAGAGGCATATGAAATTGTAAATTCATTTCTGGACGAAGCGGGGATAGAAAATATGGGTATCGCTGAAGCCGAAAAGGCACGTCTGCTTCTTGATATGACGTATAAAACGGTTTCGGAAGGCTGGGAAATTACGCTTGCCAGGAATGATGGCGGCAATGTGCCGATATATATTGATAATCAACCTTCCGGAATACTCTATCAGCGTGCAGAGGAATATGTACAGCGATGGTATCCCGAAGTGATCAAAATATATGTGGATGAGACAGGTGTTAAAACTTTTGTGTGGAAGTATCCGGTTGAAGTCATGGAAGTTCTCAATCAAAACGTTCTTGTTTTAAATTTTGAGGAAATCAAAGAAAGGGTTCTAGAGTACATCAAATTTGGATTTTCGTTTGTAAAAGAAATGGTCAAAGAAGATGGTGGAGAGTTGATTGATCAGAAAATCGAAGTTAACAAAATTGTTTTAACCAACGTCATGATACCCATAAAAGACGAAACGGATTATCAAATGCTGGCGCCCGCATGGATTATATTTTATTCACAAAAACGCGGTGTGACTACGGTGTCTTCGTTTATTGCGGTTAATGCAATAGATGGTTCCAGTATTGATTTAAAAGTGCGTCAGAAAACCGAATGAACAAAAAATCTATCAAGTCACACACATTACGAGAATCTTATTCTTTTGAGAATTAATAATTCTAGGACTTTAAACAGCGGCCTTTGTTTTGCGCAGGTGAGTATATTATAAATTATCTCCCACCAGCAGCCTCTGTGTGTAATCCCTGTCCGCATCGCAAAACGGCGAAGCCGACTGCGTGAGCGCCCAGACACCCGACGCGGCAATGTCGATGTCAAGATAGGGCGGGGCGGCGGTCGTGACGAGCGGCACCTTGGATGCGGCGGCGAGCTTTGAGAGTACATCGGGGCTTTTCGCGCCGAGCACACGGATGTGTGAGATGGGGGAAGTGTTCGCTGCTTCAACCATGTTTCTCGTGATGCCGAGCAGGGCGCAAAGCAGTATGCGCGATATGCGCGCATAGGTGTAGCGCTTGGTTTTCACACGGGCGATCAACTCACTGCGCGTGTCGCATTTAAGCGCCGCGTCGTAGATCCTGTTTTCCAGCCCTTCGCTCACGTCGGGCAGTGCCGCGATATAATCGCGGCCCCTGAGCCGCAGCGTGGTCAGCAGCGCGTTGTCAAAAGCGTCCGCAAACGCCGGTATGAGTCCGGCGTTTATTTGTGTGCGCAGATAATTCGCGCAGGCATCGGGCATCGCGTTGATCGCCTTTTGCGTGTCTCCGGCGGCAAACGCCGCGCGAATGGCCGTCGCGCTGGGTAGATATTCGCTGATGTCGGCTGAATGATACGCCGCGCCTTCGCGCTTTATCACATGCGGCGTGATATGCGGGTGATAGGCGTTGATGGCCTTTATGTATTCGATGCCGAGCAATGCGCCGGGCATGGACGCGACCTCGGGTGCGTCCGCCGCGCTCATGCGCGCGCGCGGAAAGCTGTGTCCTTTGCTCAGATGAGCTTTAAGAGCGTCCTTGTACGCCGCATCTTCATCGGAGAGCGTCTGTGCCAAGCGTCTTAGCAGCGCAATATCATCCGTCTCACAGCCAAAGCTCAAATGTGTCGCTCCGGCGGCAGCCAGCGTATTCACGCCGCCTGTGGCAAAGCCTTGTGCGCTCTGAATCGCGTATAGCAGCGGCAGTTCAATCACTGCGTCCGCGCCGCACTTTAGTGCACTGGCTGCCCGCGTCCACTTGTCAAATATCGCGGGTTCACCGCGCTGCACGAAGCTTGCGCTCATCGCGCAGACGACCAAATCGTCCGAACTTTGGCGCGTGAGTGCGATATGTCTCTCGTGACCCGCGTGAAATGGGTTATATTCTGCGATAATGCCGTAAATAAACATCATTTTGTCCTTTTCAAACACGTTTGAATTATATATAATAGCAGTTGGTTTTATTATACCACTACGCAGATGTATTGTTGATATACATATTTATCGTTTTGAAGGGAGACTGGGGACAAACATGGGACTCATGGACGAAATCAAGCAAAAGGCACGCTTGGCGGGCAAACGGATTGTATTGCCTGAGGGTGCGGAAGAAAGAACAGTCAAGGCGGCGGAGATTATCGCCAAGGAAGGTATCGCGCAGGTGATACTTGTCGGCAACGAGGACGAGATTAAACAAAAATCCGCAGGACTCGACTACTCAGGGGTCACAATCATAGACCCGGAGACATCCGAAAAGACCAAAAGCTACGCAGACAAATTCTACGAACTTCGCAAAAGCAAAGGCATCACGGAAGAACAGGCCTTAAAGCAAGTCAAAGACCCGCTCTACTATGCATGTATGATGATCAAAATGGGCGACGCAGACGGCATGGTGGCCGGAGCCATCAACACAACAGCCAACACTCTCCGCCCTGCACTTCAGATAATCAAAACTTCACCCGGCATATCAGTGGTTTCCAGTTGTTTTATCATGATACTCAAGGACAATAGCTATGGTCATAATGGCACCATGGTCTTTGGTGATTGCGCTGTGAACCCGAATCCGGACGAAAATCAACTTGCGGCAATCGCTGTGTCTACGGCAAAAACGGCCGCGCAGCTCACAGGCATGGAGCCCAAGGTGGCGATGCTGTCGTTCTCCACAAAGGGCAGCGCCAAGCATGAAAACGTGGATAAGGTCGTAAACGCGACAAAGCTTGTAAAGGAACTGGCTCCTTCGCTGATGGTGGACGGCGAGCTTCAGGCAGATGCCGCGCTCGTGGCATCCGTCGGTCAGCTCAAATCGCCGGGCAGCCCGGTGGCAGGCCATGCAAATGTGCTGATATTCCCTGATCTTCAGGCGGGCAACATCGGTTATAAGCTCGTGCAGCGTCTTGCGGGCGCCGAAGCGATCGGGCCTATCTGTCAGGGCCTTGCCGCGCCGGTCAACGACTTATCGCGCGGATGCAGTGTGGATGATATCGTGTCTGTGGTGGCCATAACGGCTGTGCAGGCGCTTCAATAATCAAAAAAATATAAAACGGGGGACACTATAAAGTACAGCCTTTATAGTGATAAATGGGAGGTTACATTATGAATATTCTTGTTATTAACGCTGGCAGCTCGTCCTTGAAATATCAGCTCTTTGAAATCAACAAAGAAGAGGTTCTGGCAAAGGGGCTTGTGGAGCGTATCGGTATTGAGGGCTCAATACTCACACATACCGCGAAGGGAAAAGAAAAGCTTGAGGTCAAAGAACCGATGAGCGATCATAAGCAGGCCATGGGGCACGTGCTTCGCGCGCTCACGGATAAGGAATATGGCATCATTTCGGATATGAGCGAGATTAATGCTGTGGGGCACCGTGTTCTGCACGCGGCGGAGAAGTTTTCGGACAGTGTCATCATTAACGACGAGGTTATTGCGGCGATAAAGGAATGTGTCAAATTCGGCCCGCTGCACAATCCCGCCAACCTAATGGGCATTGAAGCGTGCATGGCCACAATGCCGGACACACCGATGGTTGCGGTGTTTGATACGGCATTTCATCAGACAATGCCCAAAAAAGCGTATCTTTATGGATTATCATACGATGCATATAAAGAATATGGCATCCGCCGGTATGGCTTCCACGGCACGTCGCATAAATATGTGTCGCAGCGTTTGCCAAAGCTCTTAGGCAAAGACAAAAAGGATCTGAAAATTATCACCTGTCACCTCGGCAACGGCTCGAGCCTTGCGGCGGTAGACGGCGGCAAATGCGTTGATACCTCAATGGGTTTAACGCCACTAGCGGGTGTAGTGATGGGGACGCGCTGCGGTGACATTGATCCCGCAATCGTGCCGCATCTGATGAAAGAGATGAAGCTTAACTCCGAGCAAATGAGCGAATATATGAATAAAAAGTGCGGTGTTCTGGGTATCTCGG
>JAEWQS010000035.1 GCA_023399095.1 Bacillota bacterium | reverse complement strand
CAACCTCTGCATCGGGATGAAGAATTGTGATGTCCACCGAGTAAACAACAGGCGAAATGTCTTCAATGGCGACGCCATCTGCATTTGATGCTTCGATTCCTTTTTGTTCATCTTCTTCATGAGGATCAAGAACAGTATTGGGTTCAAATGAGATTGTGCCAGCCGAAAAAGCAGACTGCAGCAAGCCTTTTGCCGAGATTTTCAGTTGGGAATCGCTGATGCGCGTCACGTCCTCCACAGCCATATCGGTAAAAGCCTGCGTGAGAACGATATCCTGCTTTGTTATCTGCTCCGCCCACTTGTAACCTGATAGTGTGATCGTCGTTTCAAACGCATCGTCCCATTCAATGAGCTCGTTGAGTTCGCTGTCAATTGAGTATATCGTTTCAATCGCTTGTTCCTGCGGTGCGCAGCCAGCAAACAAGCCGGATATTATGACTATGGTAAGCAACCAACAGACAATTCTCTTTTTTCGGTTCATTCCATCTTGCTCCTTATTTTTGTAGAATACTCCAGTACTGTTTTACACCGGTTTGACATGTCTCAAACATATACAATGTGCTTGCGACTCAAATTATGTTAACGGTTATACTAAGATTTGTTATAAAAGCAACAACTGTTGAACTGTGGCCTCGAGAAAAGTGTACAGATTGGTTGTATTTAAGCATTGATGATAAAACCTTGCAGCTTTTTAAATTCTACAAGGCTCTATCTATCCGATTTATTGAATCCGCATCACAACAGGCGATTTTGCATTAAAGCTGCACCTGTGAACGTCTTCTCCTTCTATTAAGAATCAACAGCAGGATAATCAACAATATCAGCATTATCCCGCCTGCAAGGCAGGCGATTAAGCCCCACTGGCTGGATGCACCGGTTTTATTGACGCTGACAATCTGGAACCGGCTGAACTTGCTGATATCAAACGTTATACCGGTGGGTATATCGTCCGTATACACCAACGTTCCGTAAACCAGCTCTGTCGTTCCGTCATCATGCTCTACATAGACACACAGCGATTTTAAGAACTCCTCATCGGCAAGCTGTTCCTTAGTTAAGCCTTCAAGCGGTAAGGTAACGGTCGTGGCGAAGCTCTCCATGTTCGTCTGTATCATTCTGGGCGTGCCAAACACCTGGCCCGTCACATTGGAGAGAGAGAATATCGCGCTGTCGCTAAAGAATGCATTTCTGGCATCGTCCGCCTCATCCGACACCGGCACAATGCGGAAATATAGCGAGAATCCGCTCTGTGCCGCCTGCCTCAGCGTTTCAGAAGACAGCGTCACAGTTCCCGCAGGCGACTCAAGCGTGACTCCGAGTCCGCTATGAGCCAGCGTCGAAACCGTGTCCGATGAGACCTCAAAGGCGAATTCGCCTGCCGGGTTTTCCTCATCGTTATCTATCGATACCACAATATAATCAGCATTATCGCCTTGCTCGATGAGCGCCTTCACCGTATCGGCTGCCACCATGACGTAATCAATTCCGGTTCCGTCATTTAGAGTCGTCCGGTATATTGTCGCGTTCTCTGCGCCGTTTCCGGCCTTTACGTCCGCAGTGCGCGAAGTGGCTTCACGCGTTTCATCCTTTGAAGCGCCCTCACGCTTTATCACAAGCAGGAACGTCTTAAACACTGTTTCACCGCCCTTTGTGACGGTGGCTGTAATGACAACACTTGAATCATGATTGCTTGGACGTGTGACGACACCGGTCGCGCTTCCGTCAGCGTTTTGTTTAATGTGAACCAGTTCGGAGTTTGAGGACGTCCATGTGATCTGCGCATCAAAATCCCCATTGCCAAGCATCACAAAGCTGCTTGTGACACATTCCCATGTGTCGCCCTTCGCAAACTGGAACGCCGTCTCCAATGTCAGCAACTGTGCCACCGCCTGCGCAGTGCTTGCGGTCTCCGTCCACTTGGCATAGAGCGTGGTATCCGCCGTGACCTTTGCATTAAAGTCAAATGCCTGACTAAGGCCGCTATCCGAATACCAACCGTCAAAACTATATCCCTTCAACGTCGGGTCTTCCGGCTTATTTAAGCTGCTATCGTGCTTGACTTTCTGGCTGGGTACGCTGCTCCCGCCGTTGGTCTCGAAAGCGACCGAATAATCGTTGACGATATACTGCGCCGTCACTGTCATATCGTACGTAATCTCATCAAAATCCTTGCTCCAACCGGTGAACATGTACCCCGTGCGAGTCGGGTCTGACGGAGCAAAAGCCGCTTTGCCATGCTGCACAGTTTGTGTTTTTACCACCGTGCCGTCCCAATCCTTAAATCTGACGGTATAGGAATTCAGCGTCCATTTCGCATGGAATGGCAAAGAAACGTGGTGCCAACGGCACGGGCACATGGTATTACGATAAAAAGAGAAAACTCTATACCTACCGAATTTCTGCTGGAATAGATGAAAGCGGCGAGCCAAGGCGTAAATCTTTCTCTGGAAAAACGCAGGAAAATGTACTTGAAAAGCTGCACGAATGGGAACGCCGCGGTTCCTTTGTGTCGTTGGATCCCGATATCACGATGAAAGATTGGGCTGAGCGCTGGTTCGCAGATTATTCGCGCAAAGTTGAGCTGAGCACCGCGGCCACATACAAAATTACTTTGAATCATATCATAAAGGCATTCGGCTCAAAGCGTGTGAATTCAATGCGTGCCATAGATGTTGAGTCATATCTTGAGCGAATGGCGCAGTCCTACAGCGTTTCTCAATGTGGCAAGCTTCGTACGATGCTCAATCAGATCCTTCGCAAAGCCGAAGCAAATTTGCTCATTGATAAGAATCCGGTACCGCTGGCCGACCGCATGAACTACCGGCGGATGGGAAAGAAGCGCGGCAAGAAAGACGCGTTCACAGCGATCGAGGTTGTCGCCCTCATGAAGAAGTTACCAGGAACGCGAATAGGTCATAGCATCCGTCTCATGCTTGGGACAGGCATCAGCGCCCAAGAGTTACTCGGTTTATCATCGTTTGACATAACCCAAGATGGCAGCCGTATTAGTGTTCGGCGCGCTGTCAAGGTTCAGGCAGGCGGCAGCATGTATATCGGCGATGTGAAAGCTGAGAACCGAGAGCGTGACATTGATGTGCCTCCATCAGTACGGACTTCAGCCAAGTTTCTTCGTGACAATGCGGATGGTTATATCATCGCTGGAAAGAACGAAAATATGCCTTTGCATCCAAGTACATATCGTAAGTTCTATAAGTCATCTGTCGGTCAGGTCGATGGTGTACGCATCCTGACGCCGCACTGCTGCCGTCATACATATATCAGCCACTTGGAAGATGCTCAAACTGATTTCGCCGTGATACAGGCGCTCAGCGGCCAGAGCACACAGTCAGCAACCATCTCTTACATTCACCCGCAGAGCCCCTCGATTGCTGCCGCGATCAATAGTATTGAGACGCTTTTGACAGGAGGAAACAAAGCCGTTGGCACACAATTGGCACACAATACTAAATCCGAAAAACAAAAAAGTCCCAAAACCCTAGGTTTTATGGGACTTTCTGTGGCGTGCCCGGGGGGATTCGAACCCACGACCTTTTGATTCGTAGTCAAACACTCTATCCGGCTGAGCTACGGGCACATTTTTAAGCGCTTAAACATTCTAATATAATCACCCTGCATTGTCAATACAAAATGCGGGTAACCATAACCGACCATTGTAGGACCATAACCGACCATAACCGACCATAACTGGGATTCGGAGGGCGGAATCAGCGGACAGGCCAACTGGCCCGGCGGTTACTTATCAAGGAATCTGCCTTTAAATAAAAAAACCTCTGTTTTGGATCCAATCATAAACAGAGGTATATTTATTGAAGGTCTTATTATCGAATTTTCTTGCTAATCGAGTATAATGACAGCGAGGATTTTAAGCGTCTCGTCATTCTCATTTGATACAGAATGAAAATCTCCATTTCCGCACACATTGCAATCGCCCGTCAGAAACGGCCTGATAATTCCGTTGTCGTTAATGAGTCCTTCACCCTGCAAGACATAATAAATCTCTGTTTCGCCGGTATGATCATGCCGTCCCACGCTGCATCCTTTTTCAAGGCTCATCACTGAAAACAGTCTCGCTTTCTTGGGTCTGAGTTCATCCGGAACAATGTGTAAAAAATCCGTCGATCCAAAACCGTCTTTCAAACGCGCTCTCTGCTTTTGTTCCATTTCATTT
>JAEWQS010000027.1 GCA_023399095.1 Bacillota bacterium | reverse complement strand
TCAAATGCGCGGTGGATGCCTTCGGGCCGTCAAGCCTGCTCACCTTTGTCGAATCGATACCCGCCAAGTGGTCCATCGAGTATCAGGATCTTATCCGTGCCGTGGGCGACCCGGATAAGGAACAGGAACTCATGAAGTCGCGCTCTCCGCTTTATTTCGCAGATCAGGTGGAGATTCCCATGCTTATCGCGCAGGGCGGCAACGACGTGCGCGTGCCGCAGCAGGAATCAGATCAGATGGTGGATGCGCTGAAAAAAGCGGGCGTGCCAGTTAATTATCTGCTATTCCCCGACAGCGGCCACGGCTTTAACTCGCAGGAGGATATGACAAAGTTCTATTCGACGATGGAGGAGTTTTTGGCTGAGAACTTAGGTGGCCGAGCGGAATAATCGCTTGTATCATTTGGTTTATGTAAAATAGCCGCGTGTTCGCGGCTATTTTATTTGACAAACTATCAAACAATAAGGTAAAATGTTTGATAGTTAGAATGTTTGAGGTGATCGTATGGATATAGATAAGAAAACGGAAATATTACAAGCGGCGGCTGAATGCTTTGCCCGATATGGATATGAGAAAACGACTCTTGATGATATTGGCACACAGGTCGGGCTCAACAAAGCCTCGCTCTATTATTACTTTAAAAACAAAGAAAGCATTTACACCGAAGTGATTTATGCAGAAGCCAAGGCGTTTATTAGCGGCATAATAGAGCGCGTCAGAAAGGCCGAAAGCTGCAAAAATAAAATACTGGCGTATTTTGAAGAACGTTTGACGTTCATCAGGTATTCCTTGAATTTGAGCCAGTTGAGCCAAGACAGCGCTCAGAAGATCGCACCTTTATTTCGGAACATGTATGGCAACATTTTTGAGATTGAGATTACTCAGCTGTCAGGTATTCTCGAATGCTGCATTGAAAAGGGTGAAATAAAGAGCTGCGAAAGCCGTAAGGTGGCACAAAGTATGCTGATGGTTGACGATGCGATAAGAGCAAAGGTGGATTGCCAGATCTCAACAGACGAAGCTTTCTCAGCGGTGCTCCAAGAAGTGAGATTCACGGTATCATTGATTTTAGACGGCCTTGCCAAACAGGCTTAATTTGAGGAGTTTTTATGAAAAATATCATTTTCTATTATTCTGGGACGGGGAACAGCTTGACAGTGGCCAAGGAACTGGCTAAAGAACTGAGCGACGCAAAAATAGAAGCAATGCATGACACTGCGGTGGTGGTAGACGCTGACTGCGAGAGCATCGGTTTTGTATTTCCGGTATATTATTGGTGTCTGCCCCTTGCAGTGAAGCGTTTTGTTCAATCGCTTTCGCTTGGTTCGCAATACATCTATGGCGTTGCGACATCTGCGTCGTTTTCAGGCACGTCGTTTGCGCAGCTTGAGCGGCTTGTGGAGGAAAGAGAAGGGCACTTTAGCGCCGCCTATGGCGTGATAATGCCGGGCAACTATATTGTCAAATATGGCGCATTTCCGCAAACGGTGCAAAAGCTATTACTGAAACGTGCTCATAAAAAAGTTGTGAGAATCTCGGCAGACGTGAAAGTTCGCAGGCAGGCAAGCATTCCGCAAGGCAGCCGAATGTCTCGGCGTCTGGAAAAGACAAATCTGGATTCCTTGGCCTGCTTTGGAAGCATGGGTTCAAATTTTGCCGCAACAAACAAGTGCACGGGCTGCGGGATTTGCGAAAAGGTCTGCCCCGTGGGAAATATCAAACGATCGCAGGAGGAAAAAAAGCCTGTGTGGGGCAACGCCTGTGAGCAATGCGTCGCATGCATCCAGTGGTGTCCTGAAAAAGCGATCGAATACGGCGATGTAACGGTCAACAGAAAAAGATATCATCACCCGCAGGTAAAAGCCGCTGATATTTTCCGAAAGGTATAAGACTACTGCTGCTTGATCCAGCTGTCGAGTATTTCCGTCGCGTTTTCCACATACACAAGGCACGGGCGCGACGCATACGGCTCTTCCGTATTAGGATTCTTGTCGGCGCGATCCAGCAGATCACGGCAGATCAGCGAGCCAAACTCGTCTTTGAACTTAAGCGCAAACGTCTGAACGCGTTCATAATGAGCATCCTTCGTCGTTTTAACGCCCGGGTCAATATCGCCGTAAAGCAGCCCCGCGATGAGAGCCATGCCCGAGACCACGCCGCAGATCTCCTTCATGTGCCCCACGCCGCCGCCGAACGATGAAGCCATCTTAAGCACTGTGCTTTCATCAAGCTGGGTCAGGTCGGTAAAAGCGGCCGCAACGGCTTGCGCGCAGTTGTAACCCCTCAGAAACAAATCTCTTGCATTTTCTATTCTTTGGTCTGTTGTCATAAGGCAGGCCTCCCTGTTCTCAAATTATCTGTATTGCTCCGACGATCAAAGATATCAATGTTGGAGCAATGTACTACGACTGGACAAACATTTCTCTTTCCATTAAATTGATATGTTTGTCTATCTTCGTAATAGTATACACATTCTCATGCAGGAATTCAATGTCAGACGACATGACGAGAAAGCGCGGGTCTTTGGTTGCCGTGCCTATGTTTTCACAGCCAATAATCTTGAATACAGCTTTCAAGTATGCTATATTGACCTATATGCTATTTTGTGAGTAATAGGGAGGATCGGATGGACACAGATCAATTGGGGATCATATTCCCTCAGATACTTATTCCGGATAAAAAAGTGAACAAGCAAAAATGGTCAGTCATTGCTTGCGATCAATTCACCTCGAACGAGGATTATTGGATAAAGACAGCGCGAACAGTAGGCGGTGCACCCTCTTCATATCATATCATCGTTCCCGAGATTTTCTTGAAAAACGGGGACGCGGGTGAGAGAATTGCACATGCGAAGCAGACAATGCACGATTACATTGAGGACGGCGTGCTGGTCAGCCTGCCTGAAGGCATTATGCTGGTGGAGCGTGAGACGCCGCATGGCACGCGCGTGGGCGTGGTGCTTGCGGTCGATCTTGAGCAGTACGACATAGACGCATCCAAAAAGCCGCTGATTCGCGCCACGGAAAGAACGGTGACCGAGAGGCTGCCCGTTCGCATCAGTCTGCGAGAGGATGCAGTGCTGGAGTGCCCGCATGTGATGCTGCTGATCAACGATATCAAGGATACCGTGATTGCGCCTGTTTATCAGGTCAGAGAAAAGTTTTCGAAGATATACAGCACACCGCTGATGCAAAACGGCGGCCATGTTCAGGGCTGGTTTATCGACGAACCGGCTGTGCTGAGCGGCGTTAAGGACGCGCTTTCGCGGCTCAAAGCGCAAAGCAGAGACAATATGCTGTTTGCTGTGGGTGATGGCAACCATTCTCTCGCCGCGGCCAAGGCGGTTTGGGATAAGCGCAAAGTGAACATGAGCCCTGAAGAACGTGCGCAAAGCCCGCTTCGCTATGCGCTCTGTGAGGTGGTCAATCTCTATGACCCGGGTATCACGGTTCATCCGATTCATCGCATCATTTTTAACGTGCCGGACGTGTCCAATGCGCTGCGTACACTGGTGTCGATATTCAATCGCACGGGTCAAGAAGCGCATATGATGTATACGCGAGGAACGCGCGCCCAAAAAAAAGAGGGTGTGCATACAATATTGTTTGAGTCCAAAATGTCCAAAGGTCATATTGAGGTGACAAAACCCAAGCACCCGCTGGTGAGCCAGACGCTGACAGAGGCGTTGGATCTGTTGGCTGAAGAACTGCCCAAGGCAAGTATCGACTATATTCACGGTGACGATGAGTTCCATACGTTGGCGAAAAGCCATGCGTGTCTTGGTTTCATTATGGAGCCTATGCAGAAAAATGATATATTTGATAACGTCATTGAATACGGCGTGCTGCCCAAAAAGGCGTTCTCGCTGGGCTTGGCCGAGGAAAAGCGCTACTATTTCGAATGCCGCCTGATTGTGGAGGCGGAGGATGATGCGCCGGAGGAAGAAGAACTCGAAAATGCAGGGACTCAAGACCCTCAGGAGACAGTGATAATACCGGTTGAGCCAGACGACGAAGAGCCGTCCGAACCGGATACTGCATCGTTGGAGCAAAACGCAGAGATGCCGTCGGAACCCGATACGGAAACAATGGAGGACATGGAAGAAGAGGGGGCCACACGTGCATCGCGCAAGCCAAAACGTGGATTATTCGGACGAAAGCGGGACTGATTTATGAAAGTATGCAAATTTGGAGGCAGCTCGCTCGCGGACGCTGCCCAGTTAAAAAAGGTAAAACAGATCATTGAAGCGGATGCGCAGCGCGTTTATATCGTGCCTTCGGCGCCCGGCAAGCGTTCTTGTGACGACACGAAGGTGACAGACCTTTTGTATGCGTATCATGCAGCTGTGAGCTGCGGGGAAGACGGCGTCGCCTTGTTTGATGAACTCAGGCAGCGGTTTGTAACGCTTCGGGATGAGCTCGGGCTCAGCACGGATATAGAGTCATATCTTGATACGATATTTTGTGATGTACAAAAAGGCGCGGGTGTGGATTATACTGTAAGCCGCGGCGAGTATTTGAACGGTATATTGATGGCCGACTATTTGCAGTTCGATTTTATCGATCCGGCGGAAACCATATTCTTTAATATAGACGGCGTTTACGAGTCGGAGAAGACACGTACGGTGATGCGCGGACGGCTGCGGCATTCCAAGAATGCCGTGATTCCCGGCTTTTACGGAAGCATGCCGGATGGGCAGATCAAGACGTTTTCACGCGGTGGCTCAGACATCACGGGCGCGATCGTAGCAAGATCGGCACGGGCCGATGTGTATGAAAACTGGACGGATGTGTCGGGTGTGCTTATGGCGGATCCGCGTATCGTTGATAACCCCAGGGTGATCAAGAAGATCACATATCGGGAGCTAAGAGAGCTTTCCTACATGGGCGCCACCGTGCTGCATGAAGATGCGATATTCCCCGTGTTTAAGGCGAATATCCCGATAAACATTAAAAACACGAACGCGCCTGACGATCCGGGTACAATGATCGTTCCCAATGTGAACGATGGTGAAACCGATATCATCACAGGGATTGCGGGCAAAAAGGGCTTTTCGGTTATCGCCGTGGAAAAGGCAAACATGAACGCGGAGCTTGGCTTTGGCCGCCGCATGCTCTGGGCGCTGGAAAAGAACAATATATCTTTTGAGCATATGCCTTCAGGTATCGATACGCTGGGTATCGTGCTGGCTAACAGCGAGATAGAGGGTAAGCAGCCTCAGTTGCTGGATGATGTTTATAATCTCTGTCAGCCCGATTCACTCGAGGTATTTAAGGGCCTTGCGCTCATCGCGACGGTGGGCCGCGGCATGATCAGTACGGTGGGTGTCGCAGGGAGGTTATTTAGCGCACTGGCCGAGAACGAAGTTAACATCCGCATGATCGATCAGGGCTCGAGCGAAATCAACATCATTGTGGGCGTGGATGAAAAAGATTTTGAAAAAGCGATTGGTGCCATTTACAACGCTTTTTGCAGCTAAGGATTTGCAATGCTACTAGATTCCCTTGAGGCGGTATTTATCATTTTCGCTCTGGTCGGAGCGGGCATTTTCATATCTTCGCGCAAATGGGTTTCAAGGGAAACAGCCAAGGCATTTCCTAAAATCGTCATCAATCTGGCGGTGCCGGGAACAATTGTTTATAGCCTTTATAATAACTTCACGCGGCAGCAGCTCATTGAAGCATGGCTGCCGCTTTTCATTATCTTTTTTGCCGTGATAGCTTCATACTATGTGGCGCGGTTGTTCGCGCGTCTGTTAAAAATCCCTGCACACAGACGCGGTGTTTTCGTTGTGGCTTTTGCGTTTTCCAATTCTAGCTTTATCGGCTTTCCCGTGGCACAGGCGCTTTTCGGCGATCCGGGCATGCCTTATGCTATATTTTACTATCTTGCCGGAAGCGTGACGTTCTGGCTGCTGGGGAGCTTTGCCATCAAGCGCGACGCAGATGTCATAAACGAACGCAGCCAACACTTCAGCATGGGCGACGCACTTAAAAAACTTGTTCAGCCGCCCATATTGACGATCGTCATTATGTTCGTGTTGATATTTACGGGCATTAAGCTGCCGGATTTCGTACTGACAACCGCCAATTACATTGGCAGCTTAACGACACCCTTGTCTCTCATTTTTATTGGCTGCATGATACACAGCATGGGACTGTCGGGCATGAAATGGGAAAAGGGAATGGCTTGGGTGTTGATTGGGCGGTTTGTGATCATCCCTGCTTTAT
>JAEWQS010000015.1 GCA_023399095.1 Bacillota bacterium | reverse complement strand
ATGGGGGGCTTTTTGATGAAGACGCAAAGGATGTTCTCTATAATCTCAACGTGCCGAATGTGCCTTTATCAGAGCTTAAGGGTGTGAAGGTGGCGGTGCAGGGTCGTACAGCTTACGACGATGCGGTGGAGCTGCGCGACGACCCAAGGGGCAGAGAATACATTTGGGTGACAGGTACGTTGCGGGAGCACGCTGCCGATGAGGAAACGGATGTGACGGCTGTACGAAACGGTTTTGCGTCGCTTACCCCAATCAAGTTTGATTTGACTGCGAGAGACAGGGTGGAATCACTGTCATGCAAGATAGATAAAATAAAATTGCATTTTTAGCGGAATATGATACAATATATCGTGTAATTGAACGTTGGGGGAGTAAATATAATGCAAGGCAACGATATCATCAAAGTCATAAAAGAGCGCCAAAGCGCTATGAGCAAAGGGCATCGTGCAATTGCGAACTATATCATCGAACACTATGATACCGCCGCTTTTATCACAGCGTCCCGTTTGGGCGAAACGGTGGGCGTCAGTGAATCCACTGTGGTGCGTTTCGCGTGCGCCTTGGGATACGACGGCTATCCGGAGCTGCAAAAGAAGCTTCAGGAGATGATTCGCACCAAGCTCACCAATGTGCAGCGCATGGGGCTTGGGTCTGATATGTCCGAAGAGGAGCTTTTGCGCTGGGCTGTTCGTAACGATATCACGAGCCTTCGGCATGTGCGCGAGGTTCTGGACTACGACATGATGCAAAAGGCCGCGGATATGATACTGGCTGCCAAGCGCGTCTACATATTGGGTCTTCGCTCAAGTGCGCCTTTAGCGCTTTTTTTCTGGTATTATCTCAACTATATTCTGAGCGAAACGAGCCTTGTTTCATCCAGCATCGGCGGTGACATTTTTGGACAGATGATGCACGCGGGCAAGGGCGACCTCGTGGTGGCCATCAGCTTTCCGCGCTATTCGTCGCGTACGATGGACGGTGTGACCTTTGCGAAAAAGAACGGCGCTACAATACTCGGCATCACAGACAATGAATTATCGCCGCTCGCGAATATCGCGGACGCAAATATTTTTGTGAATTCGGATATGAACCTGTTTATCGACTCGCTGGTAACGCCCATCAGCGTGGTGAACGCATTGGTACTGCTCATTGGCATGCGCAAGAAGGATGGTTTAAAGCAAAACTTTGAGATGCTAGAGGACCTCTGGCAACAGTTTGATGTGTATATGCGCAAGGACGAAATTTGATGACGACAGAGCGGATGCGTAAGGTATGTGTGATCGGCGGAGGGGCTGCGGGAATGATGGCGGCCTATGCGGCGGCGGGTCGCGGCCACGACGTCACGCTTTATGAGAAAAACGAAAAGCTTGGCAAAAAGCTATATATCACAGGAAAAGGACGCTGCAACTTAACCAACGCGGCACCAATAGAAGACTTTTTTGGCAGCGTCGTGCATAACGGCGCCTTTTTATACAGCGCGTTTTATACATTTGACAATACGCAGCTCATTGAGCTGCTCGAAAGCTTCGGGCTGGCCGTCAAGACGGAGCGGGGCGGCCGCGTGTTTCCCGTATCCGACAAATCCAGCGATGTGCTCAAAACGCTTGACAAGGCTCTAAAAAGCGCGGGCGTGAAGGTAAAGCTTAAAACGTCTGTTTCGGATATTATCATCAATGAGGGACGTGTGCAGGGCGTCATATACGGCACAGAGAAGCTTCACTATGACAGCGTGATCATCGCGACAGGCGGGGTTTCCTATCCCACAACGGGTTCGACAGGAGACGGGTATATATTTGCGAAGCACGCGGGGCATAAGATTGAAACGCCGTGTCCGTCACTGGTGGGATTGGATACGGCGGAGGATTTAAGCGAATATGCGGGAATCACCTTGAAGAATGTGGGGTTTACGCTAAATAAGGGTAAAAAACAGGTGTACCGTGAACAGGGCGAGCTGCTGATCACACACACAGGCATTTCTGGGCCGCTTGTGCTGTCGGCAAGCGCTTATATGGACAGTGACGAAGGCCATACAGCCATCATAGATATGAAGCCCGCGTTGGATGAAAAGACGTTGGACAAGCGTCTTCTGCGAGATTTTTCCGAAAAGATGAACAAGGACTTTGGCAATGTGCTGAGCGGCCTTGTGCCCACGAAGCTCGCGCCGCTGATCGCGGCGGCCTGCGACATCGATTTATACAAGAAGGCGCATTCCATCACACGCGAGGAGCGCGTTGCCTTGTGCAAGGCGCTCAAAGGCCTCGTGCTGACTGTGAAAGGGCGCAGGCCCATCAAAGAAGCTGTGATTACGCGCGGGGGTGTGGACGTGCGCAGTATAGACCCGTCCACAATGCAGAGCCGCCTTTGCGAGGGACTATACTTTGCGGGCGAGGTAGTCGATGTGGACGCGCTGACCGGCGGATATAATCTCCAGATTGCGTTCTCTACCGGGTATTTAGCCGGCTTAAGCTGTTGACAAGTGCTATTGTTTATGATATTATTCGTTTGCTTGAAAGCAGAAACAACCCGTTTCTCACCTGTCGGCATTGGTCAGACATGGTAAGCAGTCTATTTTGAGATTGAACGGGTGCACTGCACCCGTTTTTTTAATGGGACTTTAAGCATTGGCTTAAGAGTGAGAAGAGCCAAAGGTTTTTCGACGAACATGCTTAGTGTTTGCAAATATTATTGGAGGTGTTTACAATCGCAAACGAACATCAGATTAACGAGCAGATAAGAGATAAGAGTCTCCGTGTGATTTCCGACGAAGGAGAACAACTTGGTATTATGTCTGTGCGTGAGGCGATGAACATTGCAGAAGAAAAAGGTCTGGATCTCGTCAAGATTTCTCCCAATGCCCAACCGCCGGTGTGCAAGATAATGGACTATGGGAAATTCAGATTTGAACAGTCCAAAAAGCAAAAAGAGGCGAAGAAAAACCAAAAGATCATCACGATCAAGGAAATGCGCCTGTCTACCAACATCGACAAGCACGATCTTGAAGTGAAGGCAAAGAACGTGAGCAAGTTTCTAAAGGAAGGCGATAAGGTTAAGATATCGCTGCGCTTTAGAGGGAGGCAAATGACACATACTGATTTGGGGCGCGAAGTGATGGAGCTGTTTTTCACCATGGTAGAAGAAGATGCCGTGATGGAGAGGGGCGCCAAAATGGAAGGCCGTAGTATGTTCATGATATTAGCACCAAAGAACTAAGGAGGACGATGCAACAATGCCAAAAATTAAAACGCATAGAGGCGCGGCCAAACGTTTTTCGCTGACGAAAAGCGGCAAGGTGAAGCGTGCGAAGGCTTATAAGAGCCACATTCTGAATAAAAAAAGTTCCAAGAGAAAAAGGAACTTGCGTCAGGGTACTTATATTGTGGCGGCAGAGGAAAAGAACATCAAACAGCTTATTCCTTACAAATAGTTAAGACAGGAGGAAACGATAAATGGCAAGAGTAAAAGGGGCAATTAACGCCCGTAAAAAACATAAGAAAGTTTTAAAGCTTGCGAAAGGATACTTCGGTGCGAAGTCCAAGCAATTCAGAGCGGCCAACCAGGCTGTGATGCGCAGCCTGCGCTATGCGTATGTGGGCCGCAAGCTTAAGAAAAGAGATTTTCGCAGTCTTTGGATCACGCGTATCAATGCGGAAGCCAGAGTGAATGGCATGAGCTATTCCCGCCTGATTAACGGCTTAAAGCTTGCAGGTGTGACGGTCAACAGAAAAATCTTAGCCGACATGGCTGTCAACGACAAAAATGCGTTTGCGGGCATGGTCACCGTAGCGAAGAAAAAGCTCAACGCGTAGAGAATATACGGCATTCAAAGAGTCTTCACATCGAAGGCTCTTTTTTGTTTTTATAATATGTAATTTACCACAATATCAATTTTGATCTGTTTCTCGTCGGCCTGATGCTTTTTAGCGCAAAATAAAATCTATTTACAAAAACGATAAGAGGTGATACTGTATGTAGTATCATGTAGTATCAACGCGAAGTATGATTAAAGAGGAATATTCGTGGGAAGAATAGAAAAATTACGTGCTAAGTTTTTCCGAAAACCAATACCGAACGATATTACGTTCGATGAAATGGTAGCGTTATTTGAACATTACGGATGTATAATTAGATACGGAAAACATCCGAACGTTTGTCATAAAGAAAGTGGCACTGTAATTCCCGTTCCAAGGCATGGAAAAGCGGTAGGAGAAGTATATATTAAACAGTTAAAGGATATTCTTGAGATTTTGATGGACGAGGAGAAAGGCTTATGAAATATGGATTTACATCATATAAAACTGAAGTTGAAGGTCATGAGTTTTGGGTTGTTGAAAGTGAAGATCTTAAAGGATGTGTAGCTCAAGGTGATACTCTAGCTGAAGCATTGGCTCAGTTCGAGATTAATGAGGCCGATTGGTTGGATACAGCAACAGAGGTTGGCATTCCTATACCAAAACAAAGTATTCGTGAATTAAGCGAATACAGTGGTAAGCTTTCTTTGAGAATCCCAAAGTCATTACATAAAGAATTGGCATATGTTGCAAAAAGAGAAGAAGTAAGTATTAATCAACTTTTGAATACTTATATTGCAAAAGGAATTGAGAATAGTTGGCATAATAAAGAATTTATAAAGTACGTTATTTTAGAAAAAGAACGAAGTGCAGAACCGGACTTTTCGATAGCCAATTCAACATGGGAACTGTCTGAAAACTTTTTTACAACTGGATTGGATTATAGGAGGCGTTTTTAATGAAGGATCAACGAACAAATATAAGTTTTCACGTTTCAAGTATAGAATTCTTTGAAATGGATACAGAGAACTTGAGCAAAAAATTTAAAACGCAATTGAATTATGATTATGAAATAATTAAAGATAAAATCAAAGTCAACTGTTTCTTTAAGTTTATTCCAGAAGCTATTATGCATGGTAAGGTTGTTTTTTTAATCAATACAGGTGAAGAATCCGAAATCACCTCTTCTTTTGCAGAGAGCATGTTAGAGTCTATCAAACCACAACTTGCCCATACTGCTAGTTTTTTAGCAACTGTTTGTGGAGATGTTATTTATGGAAATAAAATTATCATACCACCCACTTTTATAAATGATTAAAAATTGAGAATACCCGTTACATTGAAGGCAGCATCAAGCTTGCCTTTAATTTTTCTTACAAACACTTATCAAAACATTCAGCGTTATAAATTGCCATTTTTCCCGGTTGGTGATAGTATATATACGAAATTATATGAATTATAGGGAGAACACCGATGAAGCTGAATTACAAGAACACCGTCCTTGTGGGCCTTGCGTTTCTGACAATCTCCGCATTTGGGCAGCTCTACGATTTTATTATCCCTCTGATACTGCTAAACACCTTTCATATTGACCATACGACATCCGGTTTTATCATGTCGCTCGACAACATTATTGCGCTATTCATGCTTCCGTTGTTCGGCAAGCTTTCGGACAAAACGTATACGAAGATGGGCCGCAGAACGCCGTTTATTATCATCGGCACATTAGCGGCTGTTTTATTCATGTTAGGCATTCCATACGCAACGGATACGCGGCAGTTGATCGTTTTCATGGTGGCGCTCGGCCTCGTGCTGATCTCCATGGCGATATACCGCTCGCCCGCGGTTGCATTGATGCCGGATGTCACACCCAAGCCTTTGCGGTCTATAGGAAACGCGGTGATCAATTTCATGGGCTCGCTCGGTGGTGCATCAATCCTTTTGATCAACGCGTTTCTTGCTCCGGATGCCACGGATCCCGAAGCGAACTACTGGCCTATATTTATCACCACTGCCGCCATCATGCTGGTGGGCACGGCGGTGTTGGTTTCTACAGTGAGAGAACCCAAGCTTGCGAAGAAGATGCGTGAAGACAGCGCGGCAATGGGTATCGACCCTGAGGAGGCCAAGGAAGCTGATAAGCCTGTCGGGAAAAAAGAGAAGCTTCCGCCCGAAATGCGAAAGAGCATGGGGCTGATACTCGCTTCCATATTCTTATGGTTCATGGGCTATAACGCCGTGACCACGTCTTTTTCCAAATACGCCGTGAATGCACTCGGCATGCAGGCATCGCAGGCATCGCTGATTCTCATGGTGGCTGTGATTGCAGCCACGATTGCGTTTATTCCCGTGGGCCATATCTCGATGAAAATTGGGCGCCGCAAAAGCATCATGATCGGTGTGGTGCTGCTCGCCGCCGTATTCGGCAGTGCCGCGCTATATACCGCGTATTCGCCGCTGATGTATGTGTCGTTCGCACTCGCCGGTGTGGCGTGGGCTGCCATCAACGTCAACTCGCTGCCTATGGTGCTTGAGATGTCCAAGAGTGCAAGCGTGGGACAATATACGGGCTATTACTACACGTTCTCTATGGCGGCGCAGGTGGTCACGCCCATTTTATCCGGCTTTTTGCTGGATAGCGTCGGATTCTCCACGCTGCTGCCATACGGCGCATTTTTCGTGGCACTGGCGTTTTTCACAATGATGTTTGTCAGACACGGCGATTCTAAGACCGTGTCACCCGCCAGCAAGCTGAAATCCTTAGATACGGTGGACTAAGAAGATATGATATTTTTACAGATTTCCATATGCGCGGTTATCGCGCTGTTGATCATTAATATGCTTTTGCTTGCGCCCGGTCGTTTTCCAAGAGATACTAGCCCGAAGCTTTGGCGCACGTTATACGCGCACCGGGGGTTGCACACCAAGGACAAAACAGTGCCTGAGAATTCTATGGCGGCTTTTTCGGCGGCTATTAAGGCGGGCTACGGCATTGAGCTGGATGTCAACATCACAGCGGACGACAAAATCATTGTTTTTCATGATGATAACTTGAAACGTGTTTGTGGTGTGAACAAAACCATTAATGAGTGTACGTATGAGGAGCTTCAGCGCCTGCATTTGCATGATACAGATGAGACGATACCGCTTTTGAGCGATGTACTCAAACTTGTAGACGGTAAGGAAGCGCTTATCGTGGAACTTAAGCTGTCTCGTCGCAACAAAGCGCTCTGTGAGAAGACCGCCGCGCAGCTGGATGAATACAAGGGGACGTACTGCATCGAGTCGTTTGATCCGCGTATTGTCCATTGGTTCAAAAAGCACAGGCCGCAGACAGTGCGCGGTCAGCTCTCGGCAGGATGTAAGAACTATAGAGGGCAGCCGTTTTATCAGGGCTTGCTGCTTTCTGGGCTGTTCACGAATATCGTGACGCGCCCGCATTTTGTGGCCTACAAGCACGAAGACTTGAAAAGGTTTAAGCTCGGGCTTTACCGCCTGCTGGGCGGCAAACTTTTTGGCTGGACGGTGCGAGACGCTGACGACGAGCAAAGTCTGCGTTGTTACTTTGATGCCGTCATATTCGAATTCTTCAGTCCTTTACAAAAACAGTGATTAAACGGCATAGATTAAGAAAGTATCACATTAATAAGATTTTATTGACAATACACCTCGCGGTTTTTATACTGTAACCGTAGGTAGTACGGTATAACGGTAGAAAAAACTTCAGCGAGTGAGATACAGGACAACTGCGATCTTTTTTTACCCTTCGGATACTTCCGAAGGGTTTTTAGTTTATAGAGGCTTAATTGATTTTAATTGAATATAAAGGAGGTGATGAAATGCTGGGTATGGGAGATTTCATGATTTTTTTGGTGTACGTATTATGTATACTGTCTGCGCTGGCTTGTGTCGTATACGGAATTTTTAACTGGAACAAAGGCGCCGATATTGACGAGCCTATTGAAAAAGAATGGGAAGAAACGGAAAGAGATATCACTGAAAATCTTGATATCTGATTTTAGAAGGGAGGGATCCTTACATGGATAACAATATGGTAATAAAAACTGTGGTCATCGTGATTTATCTGGCGGTGGTGGCGGTGCTGGGCATCATGGGCTACAGAAAAACAAAAACAGCAAGCGACTATTTGATCGGCGGGCGAAAGATACACCCGATGGTTATGGCGCTGTCTTACGGCGCGACGTTCATCAGCACGTCAGCCATCGTCGGATTTGGCGGCAATGCAGGTGTTTTCGGAATGAGCTTGCTTTGGCTGACGTTCTTCAATATTTTTCTCGGTGTGTTTATCGCGTTTATATTCTTCGGAAAGAGAACGCGGCGCATCGGCCAGAACTTAAACGCGCATACGTTTCCGGAATTCCTCGGCAAACGCTTCCAATCGAAATTCATTCAAAAATTCATCGGTATTGTTATTTTCATATTTATGCCCATTTACACATCCGCTGTGATGATCGGTGTGTCTAAGTTTCTGGAAAGCGGGCTTGGAGTTCCATATGAAATCGCGCTGCTCGCATTTGCCGTGATCGTAGCCGCTTATGTGCTGTTTGGCGGCATCAAAGGCGTCATGTATACCGACGCGTTTCAGGGCACGCTCATGCTCGTGGGCATGGTGGTACTGCTCGTAGCGGTATACTCTCAGCTCGGCGGCGTTGTGCCCGCGCATCAGCAACTGACGGCGCTTTCGGCCAACCCCGCTGTTTCGGAACAGATCAGCGGCTTGCAGGCGGGTGGCTTTGCGGGATGGACATCCATGCCGGAGCTGTTCTCGAAAAACTGGTGGATCGTTGTGTCCACAATTGTGATGGGTGTGGGTATCGGCGTGCTGGCGCAGCCGCAGCTTGCAGTGCGCTTTATGACGGTGAAGAGCGATCGCGAGCTCAACCGCGCGATACCCATCGGCGGTGTGTTTATCCTGCTAATGACGGGCGTGGCGTTTGTGGTGGGCGCGTTGTCTAACGTACTGTTCTTTAACGCACAGGGACAGATTGCCGTTGCGGCGGCAGGTGGGGCAGACAATATTATTCCGCTGTTCCTCGACAACTTCATGCCCGAATGGTTTGTCACGGTGTTCTTAATCATACTGCTGGCGGCAGGTATGTCCACCATCAGCTCGCAGTATCATGCGATTGGTACGGCTGTAGGGCGCGATATTTTCAGAGTCAAGGAAACGTCCGTCGGCAAGGGGCTGCTCTTATCGCGTCTTGGCGTACTCATAGCCATCGTCATCACTATTATACTGTCATATATGCTTCCGACGATTTGGGACGGCGCGATCACAATCGCGACATCGCTGTTCTTCGGTCTTTGCTGCTCTGCGTTTTTGCCGATGTATTTCGGCGCGCTGTATTTCAAGAAGATGACGCGCTCGGCGGCCATTGCCGGCATGATCGCGGGCTGTTCAAGCAGCTTGCTTTGGATGATATTCGTTCATTCAAAGGAATCGTCACTCATCAAGCTTTGTGAATGGATTTTCGGCGTGCCGACGCTTTCACCCGCAGGCTCTATGCTCGAGTTTGTTGATCCGCTGATTATCGCACTGCCGATAGCGGTTATCGCGACGGTGATTGCGCAGATCATCAGCAAGAGACGTATTGAAAACGCGCATATCGACAAATGCTTCCATGGCTTTAAACCCAATGAGCAGATCGAAGAACAGGCTTAAACAATATTCTGTGTGAATCAAAGCCGGAACGTAAAAAACTCCGGCTTTTTGCGTACTAAAAGGACAGTATGCCGTAACAAATTCATCGTTTTTGTCATTCTGAGCCCGGCACGATGCTTGACTTTTATCTCCTTTTTTAATGCCGGACGAAGAATCTATTTGCCTCCCATTTTGAATCCATCATGCATTTGCATAATGGGAATAATTGTTCGCGTTAATGTTTGACAGAAGCGCGCCTTGCCTTTATCATTATTACGGAGACGGACAACAATTTAATTGAATACAATAGATATGTTTGTCCGGTCGGAGTCCATTGCTCCATCTTATATTTATTTGATCGTCGGAGCAATATGCTATCGAGACATGAAAGGACGCATAGATGGTCATACTTGGCATCGACCCCGGCATCGCGCTCATGGGCTACGGTATTGTCCGATATGAAGGCAACAAACCGGGGCTTATCGAATGCGGTGTCATCGTGACCGAGGCAGGCACACCGCTCCCAAGGCGGCTTAAAATCGTACATGAAAACGTGGGGGCGCTGATACAAAAGCACCGACCCGACTGTATCGCGTTTGAGGAGCTGTTCGCTGGGAAAAATGTGAAGACGGTTATACAGGTGGCGCAGGCGCGCGGCGCGGCGATGGCGGCATCGTTCAGCACGGGCGCTGAGTTGTTTGAGTATACGCCGATGCAGATCAAGCAGGCCATCGTGGGCTATGGACATGCGGATAAAAAGCAGGTACAGGAAATGGTGCGGCTGCTGCTCGGCATGAGCGATGTGATCAAACCGGACGATGCGGCGGACGCGGTGGCGTGCGCCATCTGCCATGCGCATTCGAGCCGTTTTGCGGATACGTTCCGCATTAGATAAGAGGGAATTATGTACGATTATATCAAGGGTGAGGTTGTCTCCACGGATAAGGATATGGCCGTGATTGAGACGGGTGGTATCGGTTACCGCATATACACCACGTCACAGTCACTGGCGTATATCAAGGCGGGTCAAGCGGCAAAGCTTTTCTGCCATTTCGTGGTGCGGGAGGACGCGCACACGCTCTACGGCTTCTATACAACCGAGGAACGCGAGATGTTTGTGCGACTGACAGGCGTGTCGGGCATCGGCCCCAAGGCGGCGCTGGCTGTGCTTTCGACAATGAAAATCAGCGAGCTGGCGGCAGCGATCATCACGTCGGACGAAACCGCACTGCAAAAGGTGCCGGGCATCGGAAAGAAGACTGCGCAGCGCATCATCATCGATCTTGCGGAGAAAATCAGCACACATGAGATCGTCGGCAACGCGGATATGCCGGGTGGTCAGGGCGGCATGGGAGTCGAGGCGGAAGCCTTGTCTGCGTTGGTGGCGCTGGGGTACAACCGTGCTGAGGCGATGCGTGCGGTGTCTTCCGTCAAAAGCTTAGGAGACACGACCGAGGAACTCATTCTCATGGCGCTTAAGCGCATGGGTGCATAAACTTTACGGCATGTCGCAAAACCGGAAGGTGTGAACTGTGCGGGTTGGGGTCCCCGAAAAGCCGTGCTTTTTGGGGTCAATCATAGCCCGACTTGCCCACAAATTATATATAATTTTCTACAACCAATCAAAGGTGAGTAGGAGCAATATCATGAATCTGCTTTTTGAAAGAGGGGGGTACAGGCTTGGACGAAAACAGAATCGTATCTGCTGAAATGAACGAAACGGACGCGGTCACCGATCTGTCACTGCGCCCTTCAACGCTGGATGAATACATCGGCCAGCAAAAGGCCAAGGATAATCTCAAGATATTTATGGCTGCCGCGAAGGGTCGCGGAGAGTCGCTTGATCATGTGCTGCTATATGGCCCGCCGGGGCTTGGCAAAACGACGCTCGCGTTTATTATCGCGTCCGAAATGGGTGTGAACATCCGCGTGACCTCAGGTCCCGCCATCGAGCGCCCGGGCGATTTGGCATCGATACTCACAAATTTGAATAAGGGCGATGTGCTCTTCATTGACGAGATACACCGCCTCAACAGCAGCGTGGAAGAGGTGCTGTACCCCGCGATGGAGGACTACGCGCTGGATATCATCATCGGCAAGGGGCCTTCGGCGCGTACGCTGCGGCTCGGACTGCCGCAGTTCACGCTGGTGGGGGCGACGACAAGAGCGGGCATGCTCACATCGCCGCTGCGAGACCGCTTCGGCGTAATCAACAGACTGCAGATGTATTCAAGCGAGGAACTCAGCGAGATCGTCAAGCGCTCCGCCGGTATACTCAGTATTGGGATAGATGAGGACGCAGCGCTCGAGGTGGCATCACGCTCGCGCGGAACGCCGCGTGTGGCGAACAGGCTGCTAAAGCGAGTGCGCGACTTTGCCGAGGTGAAGGGGCAGGGACGCATAACGCTGGACATCGCGCGGTACGGCCTTGAGATGCTTGAGGTGGATGAAATCGGTCTGGATGGCGTGGACAAGGCGATACTCGAAGCCATCATATATAAGTTCGGCGGCGGCCCTGTGGGGCTGGATACGCTCTGCGCCGCAACAAACGAAGAAAACGTCACCATCGAGGACGTGTACGAGCCGTTTTTGATACAGCTGGGCTTTATCAACAAAACGCCGCGCGGTCGCGTGGCCACGCAGCTTGCATACGCGCATATGGGCTGTCCATACGGCGGCGACACCGCACAGCTGAAGCTGGACATCATGGAGGATTAGTTGAAAACAAGCGACTTTTATTATGACCTTGACGAAAGCTTGATCGCACAGACACCGATCGAGAAGCGCGACACCTCGCGGCTGCTCGTGTACGATCGCGAATCTGGCGAAATGGCGCACAAGGTCTTCAGCGATATCACAGGCTATCTGCACAAGGGTGATGTTTTGGTTATCAACGACACCAAGGTACTGCCTGCGCGGCTTTTCGGCATCAAGAAAGGCACGGAGCGAAGCGTTGAGTTTTTGCTGCTGCACCGCCTGTCTCTCACGCGGTGGGAAGTGATTCTGCGCCCCGGCAAAAAGCTAAGGATTGGTGACACAGTGGTTTTTTCGGCGCACCTTAGCGCCACCATCGAGCAGAAGAAAGAGGATGGCGTGACGGAGGTGGAATTTTCGTTCGACGGCGTATTCGAAGAGATTCTCGACACGCTGGGTGAAATGCCGCTGCCGCCGTATATTCACGAAAAGCTGGACGACAAGACGCGCTATCAGACGGTGTACGCGCGTGAACAGGGCTCTGCCGCTGCACCCACAGCGGGCTTGCATTTTACGCCCGAGCTGCTCCAAAAGATTGAAGAGATGGGCATCACAATCGCGAGGCTGACGCTGCATGTGGGGCTGGGCACTTTTCGCCCCATAAAGGCGGAGAACGTGGAAGACCACATCATGCACTCGGAGTACTACTGCGTGACTGAGGAAGCGGCGGCGCTTATCAACAGCGCGCGGCATAACGGCGGGCGTATCGTGGTGGTAGGCACCACCAGTGTGCGCACACTTGAATCTACCTCGGATGAAAACGGAACCGTTCATGCGGGCAGCGGCTCAACGAACATATTTATCAAGCCGGGCTATCGCTTCAAGGCGGTGGACGCGCTGCTCACCAATTTTCATCTGCCCGAATCCACGCTTATCATGCTCGTGTCCGCGTTCGCGGGGCGGGAGCAGACGCTGGCGCTCTATAACGAAGCGGTTGCGCTTCGTTACCGCTTTTTCAGCTTCGGCGACGCTATGCTTCTTCTGTAAAAACATAGTTCGCGGGGCGGGAGCAGACGCTGGCGCTATATAACGAAGCGGTGCGTTTAAGATACCGCTTTTTCAGTTTCGGCGATGCTATGCTTCTTCTGTAAAACATATCAAAAACTGCATTTTCGGCCATCTGGCGTAACAATTAACGATAAGCGCCGATGGCTTTTGTTTTTATACTCATTATTCGTCGATAATGTCACATTCTCTATTTGAGTACAAATAATAAATGCGATATAATTAAATGACAAATATGGACAAGTTAGCGAATACGATGATCGGAGAAGCTAAGATTTGAATATAAAACGACTATTTTTATGTATAGTGATGGCATGTGTGATGCTGGTGTCCGCTGCCTGCGGCAGCGCGCCCGCATCCGAGGGCACGGCAGCACCCGGGGAATTGACTGATCCGGTGCTCCCCGAGGAGATACTCAAGGCGTACATGACGGCCATCAATGATAAAGACTATGAGAAGATGTACAGCTACATCAGCGAAAACAGCACGATGACCAAAGACGATTATCTGGCGCGCAACAAAAACATTTATGAAGGTATTGAAGCGGGCAACCTCCAGATATCAGACATCACGACAGATGGCAATTCGGTCACCTATATGACGTCGATGGATACACAGGCCGGGCCGATGACCTTTGAGAACACCGCAAATTTCAGTGAATCTAACGGTGAATACAAGCTTGACTGGACGTCTAATCTCATATTTCCGAATTTAAACGATGACGACAAGGTGCGCGTAAAAACGTTAACAGGTGAGCGCGGAAGCCTACTCGACAGAAACGGCAATGTGCTTGCGGGAAAGGGCGACGTGTGGAGCGTATATATTAAACCCGGCAAGCTCAACGCAGAGACACGCGACGCGGATATCGCCAAAGTTGCGGAGATTCTTGGAATCACGGTGGAAGCAATTAACGACAAGCTGTCTCAAAAATGGGTCAAGGATGATCTGATGGTACCGATTGATAAGAATATTTCCAAGTCTGACGAAGAAACAAAAGCAAAGCTGTTTGAGGTGGATGGTGTAGGACTCGACACGGTGGAAGACCGTGTGTATGCGTTGGGTGACGCGGCGGCGGCGTTAACAGGCTATATCCACAACATCAACGCTGAAGAGCTTGAGAAGCATAAGGACGAAGGCTATACGGCGGAGAGCAAGATCGGCAAGGTGGGCATGGAAAGTCTGCTCGAACAGCGCATTCGCGGCATCGATGGCTGCAAGATATATATCGAGGACAAGGACGGCAACGAAAAGCAGGTGCTTGCCGAAATTGAGGCGCACAACGGCGAAGACGTGACGCTCACCATCGATTCGGAGCTGCAAGCTAAGCTTTACGACCAGATGAAGAACGATAAGGGCACGGCGGTGGTGATGGATCCGCACACGGGAGAGGTGCTCGCGCTGGTCAGCACACCGTCTTACGATCCGAACAGCTTTATACTCGGGCTTTCGGAGGAGACATGGGCGGCATACAACGATGAAATCACGCGACCCATGTACAACCGGTTCAAGGCGACGTATGTGCCGGGCTCATCGTTCAAGCCCATCACCGCGGCGCTGGGGCTTAGCAGCGGCGCGTTTACGGTCGACGAAGACTTTGGCCCGAGCGGCCAAAGCTGGGGGAAGGACGAGTGGAACGGCTATACGGTAACAACACTCAAATCGTATAGCGACCCGGCGAATGTGAAGAACGCGCTGGTGTATTCGGACAACATCTTTTTTGCCAAAGCGGCGCTCAAGATCGGCAGCAGCACGTTTGCGGAGGGGCTCAAAAAGCTCGGCTTCGGCGAGCAGGAACCGTTTGAGTTCGGCCTCGGCGCGTCCACGTTCGGCACGGAGCAGAAGTTTGATGACGAGCTGGATGTGGCGAACAGCGGCTACGGACAGGGTAAGGTGGAGCTGAATCCCGTTCATTTCGCATCCATCTATTCTGCCTTTGTCACCGGCGGCGATATGATGACGCCTTATCTCGAAAAGAGCAAGCAACCGCAGGTCTGGAAGGAAGATGTTTTCACACCAGACGCGATACAAACGGTGAAAAACGCGATGATTCAGGTCATTGAAAGCTCGGAAGGCACGGGTCACGAGTTCAAGATCGACGGCCTTTCCATGGCGGGCAAGACGGGCACAGCCGAAATCAAAAACTCCAAGGAAGACACCGAGGGCACGGAGCTAGGCTGGTTCGTGGCATATCCGGCTGACGATAGCCAAAGTAAGCAGTATCTGACCGTCGCCATGATTGAGGACGTGAAGGACAGGCATGGCAGCCATTATGTCATTCCCATTGTCCGGTCGATATACGAATAAAAAACAGGTCGAAAGAATCAAAAAGCGGATGATGCACCGTGCGCTCATTGTGGTATAATGGGTCACGGTGCATTTCTTTATTCCCCAACATGCGCAGTTTGGCTGTTTGGAACGTATGTCATCCTGAGCTTGTCGAAGGATCCCATGGTAAACGCTGTTTGGAGTGATTTGCACAATTTACGATAATAACCGGAGGAACCATGTCCTTAAGCTTTACATTAAACAAAACATGCAAGGATACACAGGCGCGCAGGGGGCGCATTGAGACGCCGCACGGCGCGATTGAGACGCCCGTTTATATGCCGGTGGGCACACAAGCGACAGTGAAGGCGATGACGCCGGATCAGGTGAAGGCGGCAGGCGCGGAAATCGTACTGTCCAACACGTATCATCTTTATTTAAGACCGGGGCACGACCTTGTCACTGAAGCAGGCGGTCTGCATCGGTTTATGAACTGGGACAAGCCGATACTCACCGACAGCGGCGGCTTTCAAGTGTTTTCATTGGGCGCGCTTCGCAAGATCACCGAAGGGGGTGTGACGTTTCAATCGCATCTTGACGGCTCGCGCCATATGCTGAGCCCCGAAAAGGTAATGGAGATTGAACAGGCGCTGGGTGCGGACATTATCATGGCGTTTGACGAATGCACAGCCTATCCTGCCGAATACAAAACTGTTGTCACTGCGATGGAGCGCACGCACCGCTGGGCGGAGCGCTGCAAAAAGGCAAAGACGAGCGCCAGTCAGGCGCTGTTCGGCATCGTGCAGGGCGGCACGTTCGCCGATTTACGGCAGGAAAGCGCCAAGGCGATAGCGGCGATGGACTTTCCGGGTATAGCGATCGGCGGGCTGAGCGTGGGCGAGCCCAAGCCGCTGATGAACGACATGTTGGATGTCACCACACC
>JAEWQS010000012.1 GCA_023399095.1 Bacillota bacterium | reverse complement strand
TATATTTAGATTGACAGCGTGCACATTCGTTGTTAGAATAATATTCGCACGATTTATCTGGGTGTGGCGCAGCTTGGTAGCGCGCTTGAATGGGGTTCAAGAGGCCGGAGGTTCGAATCCTCTCACCCAGACCATTGAAAAGTCCGATGAACACTGAGTTCTCGGATTTTTTCTTTCTCTCTTACAACCCCAAAATTGGCCACTTCTAATGAAACTTCTAATGGATTATACGACTTCTTTCACCTTTTGCTGAACGGCGAATATTCCGTTCAATCTTTCCGATGCATTTATCCTCACATCGATATCATCATGTGCATATCTCATTGTGGATTTAATATCTCCGTGTCTGAGCCAAGACTGAATTTCCTGCAGAGAAAACCCTTGAGCGCGAAGCAGCGAAGCTGTACTGTGCCGCAATTCATGGAGCGTTCTATGAGGCAGCTTGTTCTTCTTTAAGACTCTTCCCAAAACGGAATTCACATACTTATACTCAAACGGACGGCCATCCTGCCATTTACAGATATAATCGTTGTGATGATATTGCTTTCCAGAGGCCTTAGCATACACAGCTTGCTGTTTTTTAAGTATCAGCAGATAATCCTTCACGTTTGGCATTAATGGCATTGGAGCCAGGCTTGCTTTGTTTTTCGGGCCTTTCTCAACTGGTTCTCCCACGCGCACTCTCGTGTTTTTGATATAAACAATGTTTCTTTCAAAATCGATGTCGCTCCATCGAATCCCGAGGATTTCTCCCCGCCGCAGCGCGTAGTAGACGGCCAGAATGATTGCAGGTTCTATAACCATATCATGTACGGCTTCAAGCAGCGTATTGAGGTCAGGGAGCTTCAAGAACCTTGCCTCAAATGGCTGCTCTTTTGGGTATCGGATTAAGCTACAAGGATTTTCGGGTATGAGCCTGTCAATGACCGCCTGATCAAGCGCTTTGGATATATTCGCGACATACTTCTTGATTGAAGTCACACGCAACCCGCCACGCCCGTCTAATCGTCCGTTTTGATGCATTTCCGTAACGAACTCCTGTATGTGTCCCCGCTTGACTTCATGCAGAAAAAGATTGAGCTTCACAAAATAGGGAATGATGTGGTTTTCAAGGTTCTGTTCATATCCGCTGGTTGTTGTCTCTTCTAAGAATCCGGTAACACAGGATTTATGCCATTTTTTCATATAGTCTGTAAATAGTATTTGCTCTGGTTGTTCAGCCCGCTCTTTCTCTAACTTTTCTAATTCCTCATGCTTGTTTAACAGAGCGCGCAGCACCTCATTGGCCTCTCTCTTTTTAATGCATTTGGTGCTGATCCACTTTTGCTTTATCTTCCCTGTGCTCGGATTCGGCACGCAGATAACAGCGTACCAGTATTGGCTTCTTTTCGTTTTTTGTAATGATCCTGTCATTTTGTGCTCCTTTCAATCACCTTTTGAATCATTACCCTTTGTTGTGACATAATAATAAGCCAACGCTGGATAGTTGTAAAAGGTGCCGGAAGTTTTATGATGATTTTTTTCTGATATATTTAACAACGTGCTCTTTTGCAATGACATATTTTCGACCCATCCTGATCGCGGGTATCTCACGCTTTATAAGAAGCTCATAAGCTTTGTTCTGTCCAATTCTCAGCATTTCACATAGTTCTTTCACTGTGACAATTTCATGGTATTCATTAAACACAGATGCCCTCCATTTCCATAGCTTAATTATCTATTAGGATTTTTAATTAGTTAAGCAATTTGAACGGCAATCGGCTTTTGCCTCATTGGTATCTCACCACCCCCTCGACGAGCGGGATGCACTCTGGGACCTAACCTCGACTATGCATAAGTATCATTATCCATCCGTGCGGGTCTTCGCCTGAACCTGCCACAGTTCATTTAGACATTGGCTTTTGTCGCTCTCGCTTTCGCGGTCTTGGCGAACCTGTCTTACGGCTTTCCCTCCCCGGGCCACACGGAGAATGTATTCATCTTGCTTATATTCAGTTGTCAAAGATCATCGAGCGCATTCTCCTCCTATATACTGAAAGGAAAAAAAGGGGCTTGTGTACGGATTTTTTCTTAAATGTTCATAGTTTGTTCACATCTCATTTCCAATTCACATCCTCCCCACTCAGAGCTAATAAGAAATATCCTCTATATACCGAAAGGATAAAAAGAGCCATGTGTTCCGGTTATTTCTTGAATTTTCACGGTTTGTTAACATTCCAGTTTCACGTATCATTTCTCACCTCAGTGTCTTTAGAAAATTCGCTCTATACTCTGAAAGGAAAAAAACGCATAATTGGTGCAATAAACTTTTGACGTTAACAGTTTGTTTACACTTTTTACCGGCGTCACGCTTCCTTCATTCGGTGCTAATAAAATTCCCTCCGTATACTGAAAGGAAAAAAACGCCCAAGTGATGCAAAAAACTTGTGTCGTTTCATAATTTGTTTACATTTTCAATCAGCATCAATTTTTCCTCACTCAGTGTCATAAAGAATTCGCTCTATATACCGAAAGGAAAAAAACAAGGATATGCGGAAAGAAATAAGCTGTTGTTCACAGTATGTTCACAATATTTGATTAGAGCCTGGCGTTATTGTTATTATTTGTTATATCTCTTGATCTAAAAAAATTGTCTTAGCAGTATGAATCCATCATATGAATATTGAAAAAACACTTTTTGTCTAGGGCTTATCTTCTGCTTTTATCCCTGATATTACATATTGTTCGCCATTATCAATAGAACGATTAAACGTAAACAGCGAACCAAAAAAACGCCATTCTATACTGGCAGGTAGAAGTGGGATACTGTATTTACTTGCATTTTTACGAATGTGTACCGCATTAATCTTATCTTTGCCTTGGTCATGCGCAATAATAAAACGCCCACCGACATTTAGCACATCAAAAAGCTTTCTGGCCAAACCTGGCTTATTAAAAAAATGAGGATACGCGTTAAATAAGATGACTCTGTCAAACCAGTACGGAATTAGATTGTAAAAATCCTCATTCAAAACAACGAGCCGCTCATCCTTGAACTTGCTACGAGCTTTTTCAGCCATTGCTTTAGAAATATCGACTCCCACGAGACAATCCGGCTCATAGGCCAGCAAATATGGGAACAGGACACCCGTTCCACACCCAACATCAAGTACCTTCTGTCCAGAATGAAGATCACATATATCTAAAATATCCTTCATTTTTTGATTATCTTTGTGTGAGTGATCGTCCCAATGCTCGGCCTGCTGATTAAAATATTGCTCAATGTTTCTATTATCCAATCTTACACCAGCTTGTTTCAACATATTCGAGGTATCATTTCGTTCATAAGTACAGATATAATTCGCTGACCGCCAATCGGGGTTTTAAGACGGACGATATTCCTTGGGTCTGTACAAACCGTACCAATAACAGCAGCATTCTCCTCAGCCTCCTGTATCAAACGGCATATATGCGCCCCATGCCCTTCTTCAACAAAAAGCACCAGCCTGCCCTCACTTGCAAAGAATAACGGATCGGTCCCTAGCAGCTGATGGAGCGCAAGAACGCGGGGATCGATCGGTATCTTTGCTTCTTCAACAATCATTCCAACGCTTTCATGTTCAGCCATCTCGCAAAGCAATGTCGCTAAACCTCCTCTTGTCGGATCGGCCATACGCTTTACATACGGAATCGCATCTCCCAGTATATCAATGACATGATTCATGGGCTTACAATCGCTCTTTAATTCTCCGTTACCAAAACCATGACGCTGCGCCAAAATTGTTGTTCCGTGCTCAGCTATCGTTCCGGTCATAATGATTTCGTCTCCCTCAGATAAGCTTCGAAGCTGGTATGATTCTATGACCATTCCAATACCCGTTGTATTGATATACAAGCCATCTGCGCAGCCTTTCTCCACAACCTTCGTGTCACCGGTCACGATTTTTGTGCCAACCTGCCTGCATACATCGCCCATAGACTGCGCGATTTTTTCAAGCCGCTCAATTTCAAAGCCTTCCTCTATAACAAATGCAGCGCTGAGATAAAAGGGCTTTGCTCCGGCTGTGATAAGGTCATTGACTGTTCCGCACACCGCAAGCTTGCCAATATCGCCGCCCGGAAAGAAGAGAGGCCGTACCACAAAACTGTCCGTGGTAAACGCGAGCCTTCCCTGTTCCATAGGAAGCACAGCCGCATCCCGGCTGTTTTCCAGCAGCTCATTTCCAAAATGCTTATAGAATACATCCTTGATGAGAGCCGCTGTCTTTTTACCACCGTCGCCATGGCTTAACTCAATTCTGCCAGACATCGGTCTCCTCCCGTCTCTTTATACCATGCCGAGCAAGGGCCTTCCGATGACACCATGCAGGGACCGACAGGATGCTCAGGCGTGCATGTTCTTCCAAAGGCCGGACAGCAGTCTGGCTGCTCTTTTCCAAGCAGTATATCGCCGCATAGGCATTTATCCTGCTTAGCAGTGTCAGGTATGGATATCCCGAAATGCTCTATGGCATCAAATTGTTTATACCTCTCATCCATCACATAAGCGGAATTTGATACCATACCTATCCCACGCCAGTTCACATCTGCAAGGGTAAATACATCATCAATAAGGTTTTTCGCCGCAATGTTCCCTTCATCCCTAACGCACCTCTTATAGAGGTTCACAGTCTGAGCAGCTTTCTCTCCGCTTATTTGTTTAATCAATTCGTATACGCCAGCTAATATATCCGGTGCTTCAAAGCCGCAAATCGCCGCGGGAACGTTATAAGCATCGCTGATTGTCTGAAAAGGCGTTGTCCCGGTTATCACGGCGACGTGCCCCGGACAAATTAGTCCGTCCACCTTAAGCCCAAGCATCCCAAACATATGGTGCAATATAGGCTCCATCCGTTTCAGTGCTGTCAAAAAGTACAGATTTCTAACATGCATCATATCCGCCTGTTTTACCAGTGCGGCAAACAGCGGAGCGGTTGTTTCAAACCCGACCGCTAAAAAAACAACCTGCTTATTCGGATTATCTGCCGCTATATGAAAAACATCCTCCGGCGAGTAAACCACAACGATATCTTTGCCCAAGGCTTTCTCATGCTGAAGACTTGACCAGCTTCCGGGCACTCTGACCAGATCACCAAATGTCACGAGCGTGACTTTCGTGTCCTTGAGCAATGCAATGGCCGCGTCAATATAGCCTGCCTCCGTGACGCAAACCGGACAACCGGGCCCGGAAACAAGCCGTATCCCTTCGGGCAGCAGTGACCGGATACCGAATCTCGCAATCTGATACGTGTGGGTGCCGCATATCTCCATGATACGCGCGTGTCCTTCAAACAAGTTTATCCGGTCAATCAATTTTTGCACTGCATCAGCTGCTTTTACTCCCATGTCTTTATGATGTTCTCCAGTTCGCTGTAATGCTCCATATCGATCTTTTGTATGGCAAAACCGGCATGGACGAGAATGTAATCGCCCGGCATAACGTCCTCGACTAGCTGGATATTGACGCGATGATTAAAACCCATGGTTTCAACCTGTGCATGCTGATTGTCGATTGTCATTACTCTCGCAGGCACCGCAAGACACATCTGACATATCCTCCAAAACCGCGGCAGCAACCGCCGCCTGGCCAAATGACACCCCGCCGTCGTTGATGGGTACGCGCTGGTTATGGTATACCTTAAATCCTAATGCTTTGAGTTCACGTATCAATCCCAATAGCAAATACTGATTCTCAAAAACGCCGCCGCTCAATACCACATCATAGAGACCCGTTTTATCTCTTATCCGGCATACACAATCAACCGTTGCGGCAATCACTGTATTATGGAACTTAGCGGATATCCAGCCTGTTCCTACGCCTAGCCTTAAGTCTTCAACAATCCCCTGTATGATGCCGTCATAGCCAATAACGAGTTGTTCCGCGTCAGCCTCTATATAATAGTCGTAGTAACCCGTCGCCATCGGTTCGGCAGCTGCCTCCAGTTCGATGGCCGCCTGAGCGTCATATGTGATTTCATCCCTTAAGCCTGCTATGGCGGCGACCGCGTCGAAAAGCCTCCCCATACCCGACGACTGATAGCACATAATACTCTCTTTGAGAGCGTTGTTCACGGCTGTTATACTGTTTTCATCTATGTTCTTGAGAACCTTATATGCGCTTAGGTTCGCAGAATTGAGATAGCATACTGCGCACCGCCACGGCTGCTTCACCGCAAGGTCTCCGCCCTGCAGCGTTGTATAATTCCAATGCGCCGCTCTCGTATATGCCGCCGTATTGCCGACTAAGAACTCACCACCCCAAACTGCACCGTCCGTACCCAGCCCCGTGCCGTCATATATAATACCGATCACGTCATGATCTAAGCCATGTTCCGCCATACAGGACGCCATATGCGCGTGATGGTGCTGGACAGCGATTCGATTTCCCGTCTGCTTTTCAGCGTATTGTGAGGAGAAGTAATCAGCGTTGATATCATATACAACAGCGGTATGGCTGATATTCAACAAGACCTTCAAATGGGTGGTAACATGTTCATATTCCGACAATGCTTCGTATGTCTTCAACTCGCCCAGGTACTGGCTCAATGTGCCGTATCCGTTTTGCACCATTGTGACCGACGCTTTTTGTTCCGCGCCAAACGCGATAATGCTTTGATTAGTTTTCAGGGGGAATGTGGCAGGAGCATATCCTCGCCCGCATCGGCTGACCATCTCTTTGCCGTTTACAATTCTGACCACAGAATCGTCCACCGGAACCTGAATATCCCGGTTGTAAGTGAGAAAATAGTCCGCTATCCCTTGCAGTTCGATAAATGCGTTATCGTCTCGGTAACATATCGGCATGCCGCTCACGTTGCCGCTCGTCATCACCAGATACTCCAGTCCATCCTGAAAGAGCAAAACATGCAGCGGCGTATACGGAAGCATGATTCCCAATGTTTTTTGCGCCGGAGCGACTTCGTCAGGCAAGGGGGCCGTGGTTCTTTTTTTCAGCAAGACAATCGGCCGTCTCGTGCCCGTTAATAGTGCCTCTTCCGCCTCAGATACTTCACACACTATGTTCACGGCGGGGATATCCCTTGCCATCACAGCAAGCGGCCTGTCCGGCCTGTTTTTCCTGCTACGTAATAGGCGGACGGCTTCGCTGTTTTTTGCGTCGCAGCAGAGGTGGTATCCGCCGATTCCTTTAACAGCAATGATCTTCCCTTGCTTCAATAGGCTGACCGCTTGAATGATCGGATCGTCACCGCCGATATTCTCATAGTCTTTATTGAGCAGCGTCACAGCAGGGCCGCAGTGCGGGCAGCAGTTCGTTTGTGCGTGAAACCTTCTGTCCTTTTCCTGTGCATATTCGCTGCCGCAGCTTTCACAGATATTAAAAGCGAACATCGTCGTATTCTCACGGTCGTAGGGCAGCGCTTTGAGAATCGAATATCTTGGCCCGCATGCCGTACAGTTGGTAAAAGGATATCGGTATCTTCGCGCGTTATTATCGGCAAACTCCTGAGTACACTCCTCGCAAACAGCGATATCCGGCGATATAAAGGCTTTCGTTTTTATGCTATGTCCGCTTTTTTCAATGTTAAAATACTTGTATCCCGCAAAAGGCATCTGCCGGGTATGAATGCTTTCAATCAACGCAATATCCGGCGCGTCCCGGCGTACATCCTTAATAAACGCGTCTATGTACTCTTTTTTGCCTTCAATATCAATGATAACCATAGCCCCGTCGTTTCTGACAAAACCGAGCAGATCGTATTTCATCGCGGTGCGATAAATAAAGGGCCGAAAGCCAACCCCCTGAATAATGCCTGAAATTTCGATATAGCGCCGATTCTTAGTCATTCATCCTTTTCTCCGTCGATACTTTCAACGATTGCGGTCAATCTCTCTATATCACGCTTTTCGACGATCACATTTGTCCAGTCGCCGAACAGGCTGCTATCGCGCTCCATGAAGTGACTCAGCATATGCGGACCGTCCACGTGGCTGTCCATACTGACGGTTATCTTGATAACATTCACTTTCTTTATGGAATGGCTCTCACACAGCTCACGCACTGTCTGATACGTCTTTTCAAAAAGCAAGCTGTCATGCATCAGCTAAACCCTCCTTGATCTTTAAAATCTCTATCAACACACCGCTGCATATCTCTTCAAATTTTTCCTGCAGCATTTGACTCAATCCGAATCCAAAGTCCACCTCGTGTACTTCGATACCTATCAGACTTCCCGGCAGGCTAACATCACGAACCAGCATATCTATCAAACTCATATCGTGCTGGGTAGCTTTGCTATTTTGTATCTTGGTATCGGAAAGGGGGAATACCGTGATTTTGCCGGGCGTATTGCCGCTTATCATTGCATCAATCACAAACACATAATCATAAGCTTTGGCGGCATCAAAACCATATTCGTAGTCGGTTTCCGCAATCAAGACATCGACGTTTCCTTTGTTTAGAGCGCTTTCAATCGCTTCGGTCACCCACACGCCGACACCGTCATCCTTCATGATGCGGCTACCGATCGCTATGACCACTATGCTTTTCATGGAACCACCTTGAATGTTTTTGCTTCTTGTCCAGGCGAATATACATGCGTTGCGCAGGATACGCACGGATCAAAAGACCTAATGATCCTGCCCAGCTCAACGGGGTTCTCTTCATCTTCAATATAGGTTCCCATCAGCGCCTTTTCGCCTGTTCCTTTCACGTTTGCCGTTTGAGTGGAGAGGTTCCATGCCGACGGCGTGATGATCTGATACAGCGAAATGACCTGATCCGTTATTTCAAGCCAGTGCCCGAGAGCGCCGCGTGTGGTATCGACGAGGCCCATGCCTCGAGCTTTTTGCGGCACTTCATACTGCGCCTGCGTGGAAACCCCGGGTGTCAGATGATCTAGCAGCGTTCCAATAATCCCTGCGATTTTCTTCGCCTCAAGCACCCTCGCAATTGTTCTGTCCATCGTGGAAATACCGTGCCGATACTCTCCTGTTAACCAGAGCCGGGCCAAAGGCCCCACCTCACAAGGGTAACCATAGTATCTTGGCGCTTTCACCCAGGAATACGCTATACTCTTTTCCGGCTCATCGGGCGGCACAGTATCAAACGGGTGATAAGTCCCCGGTATATCCGAATAATATGAGTATTGTGTGTTCTCCGTTATGCCTTCGGGATGAAAGGGGCTCAACTTTCCATTGATATATACAAGTGGATCGACATACAGCGTGCCCAGCTGCTTATAGCCATTGAAGCAACCGAGGGAAAGCAGATTTCCGTAGCCGCTGCCGATTTGATAGTAATCGCTGTAATACTGCGCGATCAGGTATGCATCCGGAATCATGCAGGCGTCGATGAATCCGCTGATATCATGCAGTATGGATTTTATGGCCATTATTTTATCGACAGTCGCCTGTGCCGTGACGCCTCCGATGAAAACACCGTGATTGTGAGGCACCTTCCCACCCAGTATAGCGAGCATCTTATGCGCGTTCCGGCTGAGCGCAAGCGAATCAAAGTAGTGCTGCGCGACCAGGTCGTTTTTTTCTTTGGGGAGCCTAAAGTCCCTGCCGTTTGGCTCAAATAGCGGCGAATAGTCGGGAAGGCGGATAAAGTCGGGAACGGTGTATTGGTAGAAGTGCCGGATATGGTTTTGCAGAAATTCGCAGCCATGTATGATATCGCGCAAGTAACGTCCCTGTTCGGAAGGAACGATGCCAAAAGCCTGCTCCAAAGCGAGGGAGGACGCTACCGAATGCGCCGTCGAACATATGCCGCATATCCGCTCCGTAAAATACACCGCATCCATGGGTGCTCTGCCTTTGAGCATCATTTCAAATCCGCGAAACAGCAGCCCTTCTGTTTTGGCGTCCACCACAATTTTGTTCTCTATATATGTTTCAATCTCCATGAACCCGCTGATGCGCGTGACAGGATTGATAACAACCTTCTTCATGGAGTCCCCTCTCCTCTTGTTGTATCATAACTGATAAACGGCTCCATCCGGTCGGGAAAACCAAACTGAGCGCAGCCGATGCACGGCGTATTGTCTCCGATCGGCCAGTTGACGCGTTCGTTCCATCTTCTGATGGGGCAGTCTGTGCGTGTGACCGGCCCGCGGCAGCCGAGCTTGAACATGCACGTCGAATCCCCGAGCTTTTCAGCGAAAATGCCTTTATCAAAATATGAACGCCGGGGGCACCTGTCGTGGATGGTGATGCCATAAAACAGCGTCGGACGGCCCGTTGCGTCCAACTCCGGTTCGCCGAACAGCAAAATATGTGCGAGCGTACCTAAAAACCAATCTGGATTGCACGGGCATCCGGGCAGTTTAATAACCTTTCGCTGCAGAACTGACTGTACGCTGACGCATTCGGCTGGATTGGGTCTGGCGGCCGATACGCCGCCGTCAGATGCGCATGCTCCTACGGCGATAACATGCGAGGCCGCCTCGCCAAGTCTTTTTATGGCATCATACGCCGTTACCGGCTGCCCTTGATATTTACCGATGATGTTATAAATCCCGTTGTCTTTTGTTGAAACAGCTCCTTCAACGGCAAGAATAAAGTCAGAGCCAATAACGCTGGAAAGCTGTTCCATCGCCTTTTGCCCCTGCTTGACAATCAGGCTGTTATCATAGACGAATTGAACCATTTGGGATGCGAGGTATTTGAAATCCGGATTGTTGCCATCCAGCAGAGAGATGATATTGCCGGAACATCCGGTCAGCTCAAGCCAAACGAACTTGCGTTTTTGCAGCTGCCCGCTGTCTATCCTTTCTCTGACGCTGGTCACGAGCCCGGATGCGAATGTGGAGGTGCAATCATTACAGCTGGGTGATTCCATCATCAAGCCTCCCAACTACTTTTAATTTGCTCAGCACATCTTGATTCGCATGGCAGGATGTGTGCGCGCCTGTCAGATCTCTTCCGGCGCTCAGCCCGAAGTGAGAGGCGGCAGCCCACGCCGCGTTGTTTGTGACATCATATACGACTCCGTTTATGGCAACATAAGCGGGATTGCCGTTCATCCCGTCATATTTTGATAGTTCGCTTCTGGTAAAAAGCTTCGGGTCGCCTTGAACAGCTATTGCGGGAGCATCCATTTCACTTTCCTGCAGCGCCATAGAAAGATGCTGTGACAACCGACTAAGCTGTTCTTCCAGCCGCCTCAGCAATGTATTCTTTGTCTCAATGTTGATCGAATAATACAAAAGATGAATCGTATGGTAAATCTCATTCATTATCGAATCAACATACTCTCTATCTCTTTGATCCATAAGCTTCCCCTGACATAGATATACTGTTTAAGTATATTTATTAACGGTAAAGTTTATGATCTGCACCTAAATGGCATGATAAAAACATCCTATACATATGGCGCATATGATATTCTGTAAATAATTCTGAAAGGAATGATGATCATGTACGATCGTTATGGAAGATATCCTTCATATGGCGAGGTATCACAAGGCAACTCCAGCTATATGAACAATAACCGAATGAATATTCCGGTAAATGACAGACCTATGTATAATACCAGCTCACCTTATACAAGATTTTCTGATTACGGGCCGGAGCCGTTTGCTGTCAATATTGAAGAGGTTACAAAGCATAATAATACTTTTCGTACAGCCTTATGGACGGGACAACATTTGCAGCTCACTTTGATGAGCATCAATCCTGGCGAAGACATAGGTTTAGAAATCCACCCCAATCTTGATCAATTCGTGCGTATTGAAGAGGGCAGCGGTATCGTTAAAATGGGGAATCAGAGAGACTACCTGGATTTCCATAGGAATGTTTCTGCCGATTTTGCGTTTATCATACCCGCAGGCAAATGGCATAACCTTATAAATACGGGCAGAACGCCGCTCAAATTGTATTCGATATATGCGCCGCCGCAGCATCCGCCAGGCACCGTTCATGTAACTAAGGCAGACGCAGAGGCTGCAGAAAGCCACCACGAATATTGATAGCATAGTAAAGAAAGCATCTTGAAGCCTTCTATTCCGAACCTTTAGAAGGCTTTTTTATAATGCTCCCATAAAATGCGACACAAAAACGTGATGAATAAGTTATAATGGAACCATGAATAAGAGAACACAATACACAGCCGAATACAAGGCAAGCGTGGTGCTGCGGGTGCTGCGCGAGGAAG